>CANJYI010000173.1 GCA_947478975.1 Chthoniobacteraceae bacterium | reverse complement strand
TATGTTGTCGAGAAATGAGACGGTCGCCCTCTGCCTCCAGCGCGTGTTTCGGCACCGGCGCCTGGGTTGGGGCCTGACGCTGGCGGGGCTGCTGTGCGTCTATGTCTGGCTGGCGGTGGCTCCCTTGCCCCGGGCCCTGCGCAATGCCCCGGGCCAGCCGCTGAGCGCCACTTTTCTGGACAGACACGGCAGGCTCATCGCCGAGCTTTCAAGCCCGCTGGCCCGGTCCCACCGTCCGGTGGCCTTGGACGCCATGGGTCCGTGGGTTCCCGCCTTCACCGTTGCCTTGGAGGACCAGCGTTTTTACACCCATTGCGGGGTGGACCCGCTGGCCACCCTCCGGGCTGTCTGCCTCGGCAGGGGAGGCGCCTCCACCATTACGCAGCAGCTTGTGAAAATGGCCACCGGCAGGCGGGGCCAAAGCTATGGCGCGAAATGCAGGGAGGCGCTGGTGGCGGTCCAACTCGACTGGCGCTGGAGCAAGGCCCGTATTTTGGAGGAGTACCTCAACCGGCTGCCCTACGGCAACCGAATGATCGGCATCGAGGCCGCGGCACAGGCCTATTTCGGAAAGCCGGCCGCGAATTTGAACCAGCCAGAGGCGCTGTATTTGGCGGGCCTCCCGCAGGCGCCCAGCCGTCTGAACCCGTGGAAACAGCCGGGCCCAGCGGAGGCTCAATTCCGCCGCACGGTGCGGTTGCTCACGGCCCGAAAGCAGCTCGCTCCGGACGACCCCCTGCCGGTTCCGGGCGTTGAGCGCCATCTCCCTCCGAACCTGGCCCCCCAATATCTCGACGCGTTGCAGCAAGAGCTCGGCGTGAAGGGCACTCCACCGGGGTGGCGGCCCGGGGTTTACCGCTGCACGCTGGATTTGGATCTGCAAAAACAGGTCCAGTCGCTGGCCCGCGCCCACATTGCGAAACTCCACCGTGCGGACATCTCACAAGCCGGTGTGGTGGTGCTAGATAACCACACGGGCGCCGTTGTGGCCCTTGTCGGTTCCAAGGAGGGGCCGGCGGATCCGGGCGGCGAAAACGCGGCGACCAACTACCGCAACTGCGGTTCCACGCTCAAGCCCTTCCTCTATCTGGAGGGCATCGAACAGCGCAGGTTCACGGCCGCCACCGTTTTCCCCGACACCGCAGACGCGATCCGGGAGGTTTACGTGGACTACGACCCCCACAATTTTGTGCTCCGACACCTCGGGCCGGTGCGGCTGCGGGAGGCGCTGGCAAGTTCGCTCAACGTTCCGGCGGTGGTGGCGCTCGGCCAGCTTGGAGCAAGGTCGGTGTTCCAACGGATCCGCTCCTGGGGAGTGCGTTTCGACCGGCCGCTCGAAGAGGCGGGCGCCGGGTTCATTCTTGGCAACGTAGGCGTCCGGTTGCTGGATTTGTGCGGCGCCTACGCCGGGCTGGCATGCGGCGGGCTCAAACAGAAACCCACGTTTTTGGAGGAATCCCTGCCTGCCACGGGAAGAATCGCCTCGGAGGAATCCGTCTCCATCCTTTCCGACATCTTGTGCGACAATGCCGCGCGCTTTTACAGTTTCGGCCTGCATTCGCCGGTCGCGGTCCCGGGGCGCGTGCCCGTGAAAACCGGGACAAGCGCGGGATACCGGGATGCGTGGACGGTGGGGTTCACCGCCAGGCACACCCTCGGCGTCTGGGTGGGGAACTTCAACGCTTCGCCCATGTCCCATGCGGCCTCCGTGCTCGCGGCCGCTCCGTTGTGGCGGACCGTTTTGGAGGAGTGCCTTTCGGCAGACGCCCACGTGCCGGAGTCCACCCTTCCCAGAACGACGGTGTGCGCCCTGAGCGGACTGCTGCCCTCGGGCGCTGGCACCAAGACACTTTCCGAGCTCTTTCTCCCCGGAACGCAACCGGTCGAGACTGCCGAAAGCTGGTTTGACGCCGCAGGTCGGCCGCTGCTTCCCGAGGCGTTTTCGGGCTGGTGCCGCTCCCGTGAAAACCACCTGCAGGCCGGTGTCCGCAACAAGCCCGAAGCGCTTGCGATCCTCACGCCTCGGAAGGACGCGGTTTACCTTTTGGACCCGCAAATTCCCGAAAGCCAGCAACAAGTGGAATTCCGTATCAGCCAGCCCGAGGGGGCGAGGTGGAAGCTAAACGGTGAATCCCTGCCGTCCGGAGAGGGGGGCCGCATTCTTTGGCCGCTACGGGAGGGACAGTGGACGCTGGAGGTCTCCAACGGAGTGACGACCGCCACGCGCACGTTCCATGTAAAGCAGCCCTGAGGACTGGGGAAATCAGGGGGCGCCCCGGTCGGCGTGGGCGGGCCTTTGGTGGCTCAATTCGTGAGGCCCCAAAATTATTGCGCCGGCTGCTTCAATACGTCCCTGAACGAGCGACCGTCCACCGCGATGTCTGTCAGCACCGCTGTTCCGGTGAGTACCCGCAACTCGGCCACGATGGTCCTGCCGCCGAGGGTTTTTTCTCGCAGCCATTTGTCGGCCTCCGGCGCTGATTTTTCGTTCACAAAGAAACGATCCACCGGCCAATCAATGCTGGGCTTCGGAGTTCTTTCGGCAGAGGCCGAACCCCTTCCCTGGGGAAGCCGCAGGGTAACCAAGAGGTAGTCGCCAGATACGGGTTTCTGCTTGGTGACCCTGCCGAGATGATGCAGTTCGTCGGGACCTTTCTGGAGCTGCACCCATACTTTTTCCCCCGATGCCAAGTGAGCGAGTTCGGGGTCGAGAACCACTTCCGACTCAAGCGGACGCACCTGCAGATAACGACCCCTGAGCGGGTCAAACGGATCCGGCGCGCTTACCGCGATTCGAACCACTTCGCCCCGCTGCATTGCATCCTCACGGACATAAATCGAGGCCAGCGGCACGGCCCACTGCGCGACACACGCGGCTCCAAATGCTATGAGTGCGAAATCAGGCTTCATGCAGCGGGTGCTCCTAGGTTTTGTTTGCGGCGGGACATGAAGTGATTGAACGCGAGAAAGGCGATCCCGGCCCCCATGAAAACAAGGCCCTTGGCGACCAACGAGAAATGGCTGTCGAATATCCGGATGACAATCAGCCCCGTTAAAATTGCCGCACCCCCACGCGGCGAGGAAGGTTTCCCATAGAAATCCAAAACGATGAGAGTCAGCCCCACCGCCGTCAGATGCAACGTGGATAGGGTTGAGAGACTGATCGGCAGCAGCGCGGCAATAAGCGGCAGCAGGGGAATCAGCGCCAGCGAAAGCAAAGCGAATCGCCGCTGGCGGACAGCCACACCCCCAAGCACAGCGAAAACGAGCAGCAACAACCGGCCCCAGTGCATGCTCAAACCGCTCACCGCGGCGGCCGTGAATGGTTCGCTGCTTTCCACCAACGTTGCAAAAAACCCGTAGTGCAGGAGGGCAACGCAGGGAAGCACCACCTGCGGTTTGGTGTTCAAGGAATCCGTCAAAGCCGTCCTGCTGAGTGGGAGTAAACACAGGCTCGAGGCGCCCAAAAGCATCAGCCAAAATGCGGCTCCTTCCACCTGGGGTGCTGGCAAACCACTGTTCAGGGATGCGTGTGTGGAGCACGCGGCAATTCCGGCGGCCACGCTGAAGGTGAGGACCCGCCTAAAAAGCAGGTCTGGCATTTGTGGCAGCCGGAATCCCGGGCAGTACGGCCAGAGCGCGAGCAGCAGCAGAGGATACATCCACGGCGTTTCGTGCCAGGGGGCGTTTACGCGACTCTGGCTCAGGGCCCATACGCCGATTCCCAAAGCGTAAAAGATTGCGACGTACCTGGCTCGCAGCGCCCAAGCCAACGGGACGGCTGAAAGGCACCAAATCAGCAGAAACTGGGTCCACTCTCCGCCGATCTGGTAGATCTGTGAAACAAGGGCGATGCACGCACCGATGGTCAAGGTTTGCAGCAGTCCCGCACTCTCTCGTTTCCATACCTCGACTGTGCCCCGTCGGAGCAGGGACGCAGTCCAGACTTGGGAAAGGAGGAGCGGCACAAAGGCACATGCCAGACGCTGAAAACGGGAAAAGGCATCCCAGTTGTGGCTGATGAGCACGATCAAACCAGACCCGATGAGCAGCGCGCCGACTATCCCCATCATCAAGGCGCCGGTTCCGGCGGAAGCCGTACCCTGCGCCTTGAAACGTTCCTTCAACACCTTCGCTGAATCAGCGGTGACAAGCCCCTCGGCCTCCCATCCCTCCAGTTGGCGGAGTAACCAATCTTGTTCGGGGGCTTTCATTCAATGTAGACGGGTAGCGAAGCCTACTTGTTTTAGTTGGATTCTCCTATTGCTAGACGAGCCCTTCCAGCGGTCCCGTGGCGGTGCTGAAGCGCTCGATAGCGACGCCGCCTTTTTGAAGCATGGAGGTGTAGAGATTGCAGAGGGGTTGCTGGTCCCGGCCCATCAGCGGAATTTTTTTCTCGGGGTTGACCTTCTTGCCATCATTTGCGGCCAGTTCCTCTTTGACCACCTCGAGGTAGGGACGGTTGAAGGCCAGGTGCTGGCCGTGGTGGAAACCGCCGCCCGCGAGTATGACGGGCAGGTTATAGGTCCAGTGGGTGTTCCCATCGCGCAGGTTGCTGGTCATCATGACCATCGTGGAGTCGAGGAGTGTGGAGGCGCCCTCCTTTGTCTCCTTCAACTTGCCGAGGAGGCCGGCGAAGCTCTGGATCAGTTCGACTTCGACCTGCCGGCAGGCGGCGAGCTTTTTCGGGTCTTTGCCGTGGTGGGAAAGGTCGTGATGCATGCCGAAGGTCATGATGCTCGCCGCGCGTGTGGAGTCTATCACCAGTGCGAGGTGGATCATGTCGATCATGAGCTGGAACCTGGTCTTTTGCTCCTTGGCGTCGCCGATGTCCTTGGGCTCGCCGCCGATGGCCACGGGCTTGGGGCGTTTCACCCATTCGCGTGCCATCTGGAGTTGGCGTTCCACGTCACGGACGGATTCGAAGTATTCATCCACGCGCTGGCGGTCCGCACTGCTGATTTGACGGTTGAGGCTCTTGGCGCGCTCGCTCACAAAATCGAGCATGCTGCGGCCTTCGTCGATGCGGCGTATTTCGGCGTCCATCTCGGCGGGAGTGCCCGCGAGGAAGAGCTTCTTGAACACCGCCGAGGGCCGGTCCATGGCGGGAATGGACACGCCATTGGCGGTGACTGAGAGCGAGCCGCCTTGCGTGGTCAGGGCGAGGCTTTCGTAGCGAGTTTCCCCGCGACACGTGGCGGCAAAGGCCTGGTCCACCGAGATGGTGTTCTTCAGGTTGTGCGAGTAGTCCGGATAAGGTGCGCCGGTGAGCATGACGGCCTCCGCCTTGTGTCCTCCTCCGCCTGTGTTGGGATGGCTGAGTCCGGTAATGATGGTGAATTCCTCGCGAAAGGCTGAGAGATGAGTGAGGTGCGAGGGCAGCGCATAATCGCGACCGGCAGTGGTGGGCACGAAGGCCGCCGGATCAAATCCAAAGGGGACCCCGATGCAGATCATGCGGCGAGGTGCGGTGGAGGGCGCGGCAGCTGGAAGCATGGACTCCAGCATCGGCAATCCGAGGGCGATACCGGTATTTTTGAGAAAGAGGCGGCGTGAGATCGGTTTCATACAATGCTTATTTCTGGGTGAAAAGTTCGCTCTGCACGACTTCGTGAATCAGCGTGCGCAGGCCATAGCCGGACGCCTTGGTTTTTTTCAAAATGGCATCGATGACGAGTTCATCGCCAGCCACCGTGTGCACTCCAGTGGCAAAGGTGGCAAGTTTGCGCACGAAGTTGCGCGCGAGCAGTTCGGGCCGCGTGGCGAGCGCCGCCTTGTAGGCGCGGACATCGGCGACTTCGATCCCGCCAGGTAACTGGCTCCGCGTGTCCACCGTGGCACCCTTGAGGAATTTGACCTGTCCGTAGTGGGCACCGAAGAAGGCCTTCAGCTCTTTGAGCTTCTCGCCCGTCTCGGTGGTGCGGTAGTAATCCCGGTAACGGCCGATGGGGTCGAATGCTTCGAGCACGAAACCAGGTGGATCGATCTTCTGATGGCAACCAGCGCAGGTCTTCACCGACTGGTGCTTGGCTAGTTGCTCGCGGACGGTGCTCGCACCCCGCGTGTCGGGCTCGATGGAGCCGACATTCGGCGGCGGAGGCGGAGCAGGCGTGCCCACGATCCGCTCTAGCAGCCACACGCCGCGCAGCACGGGCGAAGTGTTCGCGCCATTGGCCGTGACCTTCAGAATGCTCGCCTGCGTGAGCAATCCACCGCGTACACTGTCAGCGGGCAAAGTGCTGCGCCGCAGGGCAGCGCCTTTCACCGGCGGCAATTCGTAGTGCTCAGCCAGACGTTGATTGAGGTAT
>CANJYI010000172.1 GCA_947478975.1 Chthoniobacteraceae bacterium | reverse complement strand
TTACGGGCTGTTTGATTGAGGATGCTTCGCGGTATGGAGTTGAGAAGCTGCTTGAGAACGATAATGTCGGTGCGGGCTGGTTTTTGGTTCACACCCCTACTGAGTGGTAGGGATCCTTTCTCCAGCCCAACTTTTTTTACCCTGCCACGTCCTTCCTGTGGGACGGCTGTCTATGACTTTGTCTTTTTAGAGGCTGTCATTCTCGCCTGACTCCCTCTCGCTGAGAGAAGAGTACCGAAGGTGGGACTCGAACCCACACACCCTCACGGATACCAGATTTTGAGTCTAGCGCGTCTGCCATTCCGCCACTTCGGCCTTCCTTAAATCCTGCCAAACGCAGGAAATTCAAAGATACAAACGCAGATTGGTTCTGCAACTTATTATTGGTGGAAAGTGGGGCGAACTTGCCGCCCGATGCGTCCCAGTCTGGGCCCGCCTTGGAGGACTTTTTCTGAGGCTTTGTGCAGGGCGCTCAGGTTCGGGCGAACCACTGGCCGGGCATGGGGCGGACGCGTTGCTTGAGTTCAAGCGAGAGCAGGGAGGCGATCGTCTGGGCTGGGCTGAGCCCGCTGTTGGAAATGAGCTCTTCCAGGGACCGCTCCCCAGTGGCGAGCGCCTCAAGAAGGATCGTCTCCTCGGGGGGAAGGGGAAGCGCAGGCAGGCTGTCGCCGCGTGACCCATTCCCCGCATGGCGGAAGAGTTCTTGGAGCTCCTCTAGGATGTCCTCCGCACAAGTGACCAGCTTGGCGCCCTGTTGGATGAGGCGGTTTGTTCCTGCGGACGACTCCCGGTCAATCGGTCCGGGGATCGCGTAAACCTGCCTGCCCTGGTCCGTGGCGAGGTTGGCTGTGATCAGCGCCCCACTTTTTTCGCCGGCCTCCACCACCAACAGATCCATGCTCCAGCCCGCCACGATGCGGTTGCGGTAGGGAAAGGTCTGGGGGTTGGGGGGCGAATCAAACGGGAACTCGCTTAGAATGGCGCCTTGTTTGGTAATGCGCTGCGCAAGGGCCTGGTTCTCTCGCGGGTAAAGCTGTCCGATGCCAGACCCTATGACGGCGATGGTTCTGCCCTTGGCGGCGAGCGCGGCCTGGTGGGCCGCGGTGTCGATTCCCCTGGCGAGACCGGACACGATCGTGAGCCCGGCCGATGCCAGCCGGAAACTGAAGTGCTTGGTCGTCTCCATTCCGTAAAAGGAACAGTGCCGGGAGCCGACAATGCTGATGGCGTGACGGTCGGCCTCCGTGAGTGTGCCCAAGGCTTCCAAGAGCACCGGGGCGTTGTGCAGTTGGTGCAGCGGCTTAGGGTAGAAGGGATGGTTTTCCGTCAGCAACCAGCCGCCGTGGCTTTCGAGTCGGTCCATTTCCCGCTGTGCGACGCCGTCGGTGGCGGCCGAGCGAATGCCAATGTCCAATTCGGTGGAGATGCCGTTTATCCTACGCAGCTGCGCCGAGGTGGCGTTCAAAACGCTTTCCGCTGGGCCGATCTCAGCCAGCAGCCTCCGGATTTTAACCGGACCAAGATTGGGAACCAAATGAAGTGCAAGCAGGGCGATGTCCTCGTTCATCCCTACTGGCATCGGCTCAACGGGGGGCAGGCGGGCCGTAAAACTCGGGGGAGGGGCCGATAAATTTCGGATCCCACGGCGGCGGCGCCGGTTTGGGCTTGGTCAGATCTTCCCAATAGGCGAGTTCCCCACGGTAGCCTCCAATCTCGCCAAGCAGCTGGTCGCATTGGATCCACCACTTTTCCAGAGCAGGCGCGGCACGGTTGGGTTCCGCTGTGTTGGGGAAAATCAGGTAGGTCACCTTCAAGTCGCTCTCCGCCCGGTTGGCTAGATTTGCGCGCGCGCTGATTTCACGGCACAACCGCAGCGAGCCCTCGCCGGATTTCACACTCGGCCCGGCGTCCCCCACCACGGCCGGAAACAGGCGTCCGCCATGGACGACCACGCAGTAGTCCCCGATTTTCGCCGCCGCTTGCCCCTCTTTCCTCGAAACAACGGGCAGGGGCAGCACCACAAAGGGATCGACGCTTCCGACCAGAAAACTGCTCTTCTTCAGCTGTGAGATCTCGTTTTTGAGATTGGCGCGGAGCTCCTGGAGTTCCTTCTGGCGGACGGGGGTGAGGTTTGGACCCCCGAGTTCCTTTTCCGCGTCTTTCAGCCGTTTTTCCCAAATGGTGAGAAACGGGTTGGGTTTTGCGGTCACCTTGGGCCAGCGGTAGCTGGTGAAGGGCTGGAAGGTGGTGCTCACCCCTTCCACTGTGGACACGCGGTCTCCATCGGAGCCGTCCGTGTCCACGTCCATGTCAGACTGGATCAGCAGCGCCCGCCGCTTGGTCAGGGGGGACTCCAGTTCCAGAATGGTTTCAATGTCGAAAAAATTGTGCCGGCTTAAAAGCGCGTCGAGCCGTGTCAGGTTGCTTTGCAAACTGGCCACTTTTCTCTGGTAAAACTCCTCGTAGAGCGGCGAGACCTTGGCGCTTTCCAGCAACTGCGCCAGTTCCGGCAGGGCAGTGCCCAGATCGGGGTTGAGCTGCAGCAACTCCTCCATGCTCTGGTGGGCCTTGGGCACCCGCACCCGGAGTTGCAGGTCCAGCTCGTAGCTGGAGGGATCTTTGCGCTCTACAGAAGCGCTGGCGCCCAACTCCGCAGAAAAAGTGGTCTTGAGCGTAATGCCGCTGAAGAGCTTTGCCGTATCCAGCTTCTTGTACGGAATGGTGATGGGGCCCGGTGGCGGGGGCACCGGGGGAACCGGCTCGGCGGCGGGTTCTTCCTGCGGCGGCGGCGTCTTTGCTTCCTCGGCTGGGGGGCTCTTGCGGCAACCCGCCAGAGCGGTCGCAGCGGAAAGCAGCGCCAGAAAGCAGGAGGCCGGGGGCGGTCGGCGCATCGTTGGATTTGAAGTGGGCGGGCGGTTCAGGGCGGGGGGCGCCGGCAGAGTGCCGCCCGTGCCGCTACCGTTTCACCAGAGCGACAATGGCGAACACGATCCCCACCACGCTCAGAATGATCATTGGAATGGCCGGCATGGCGACGCCCTTTTTGAGGTAGGCCGGAAGAAACCGGCCCAACAGAAGCAGCGATACCACCAAGCCCATCACCAGCCCGGGAGTCGTCTTGACCGGAATCAGGTAGCCGGAAGTGGCCAAAAGCAGTCCGGAAAGGACCCCGGCAATCAGCGAAGCCTTGCTTTGCGCTTTGATGAAACCCATCAACCCGCCGGCGGCTGTGAAGGCTGCGAAGACAAAAAAGTAGAGGCGGGCGGCTGTGAGCATTGCCAACCCATAGCGCATTCAAGGCGGCTGGGGAAGTCTGGGAAATAAGGGACTGAGATTTCGGGGCGCGAAAGGCGTTTGGATGTATCGTAGTTGCAGAATTGCACTGCGCTTGTGGCGCAAGCAGGGTTTTATTACGTAGGCGCGCCTTTTTGCAGCCGCCTGCCACCCCTTTCGCCGGATGAAAAAACTCTTTCTGCTGTTGTTGCTGCTCTGCTCCGGAGGCGGGGCCTGGTGGTATTCCCATGGCCACCCGCTCCCCGCTTGGGCAGGCGCTTTGAGCGGTGGCGCTCAAAAGCCGGCCGCCCACGCCAAGGAAACGTCCGGCGCCGCAGCGGGGCGGGGGACTGAAGGGCTCCCGCCGGTCCCCGTCGTTCTGGTGTTGGCGGAGTCGCGCGATGTGCCCATCCACCTTAACGGCCTCGGCAACGTGCAGGGTTTTAACACGGTGACCATCCGCTCGCGCATCGACGGCCAACTCGAACGGGTCGCCTTCAGCGAAGGCCAGGACGTGAAGGCCGGCGAGATTCTCGCGCAGATCGACCCTCGGCCGTTTCAAGCGGCCCTGGACCAGACCTTGGCGCGGCGCAAACAGAACGAGTCTCTGTTGGCCAACGCCAAACGGGATTTGGAGCGGGATCTGGCCCTCCTTGCCGAAAAGGCGGGCACCGCCCAAAAGGCCGACACCCAGCGCTCCCTGGTCGAGCAACTGGAGGCCACGCTCAAAGCAGACGACGCCGCTATCGAGGCCGCACAGGTCCAGCTGGGATACGCCACGATTCGCTCCCCCATCAGTGGGCGCGCCGGAATCCGGCTGCTTGACGAGGGCAATGTGGTGCGGGTCCAGGACACCGGCGGTTTGGTGGTGGTGACCCAGCTGCGCCCCCTTTCGGTGGTCTTCACCCTGAGCGAACAATACGCCCAGGCCATCCGCGCCGAGGCGCAAAAGGGCCCCCTTAGCGTGGTGGCCCTTGGGCGCGACAACGTCTCCCGGCTGGCGGAGGGCGTCCTCAGTGTGATCGACAACCAGATTGACTCCACGACCGGCACGCTTCGGTTGAAGGCGACCTTTGCCAACGAGAGTCTGGAGCTCTGGCCGGGGCAGTTTGTGAACGTCCGCCTCAGGCTGGAAGTGCGCAAGGGCGCGACGGTCGTCCCCGCACAGGCGGTGCAGCGCGGGCCGGCGGGGGCCTTCGCGTTTGTCGTCTCAGCCGAGGACACCGCCCAGATGCGTCCGCTCCAGGTGGGGCGAATCGAGGACGGGCTTGCCCTTATTGACTCTGGTCTGGAGCCGGGCGAGCGGGTGGTGCTCGACGGCCATTACCGGCTTCAGCCGGGAAGCAAAGTGCGTCCGGTCGAGGGCACCGGGAAGGGGGCGGAAGACGCCCGCAAGCGCATGGCCGAGGGCGGTAATTCCAAGGCGCGTCCGTGAACTTTTCAGAGGTCTTCATCCGCCGCCCCGTCGCAACGGCCCTCCTGATGGTGGGGCTGGTGCTGCTGGGCGCGCTGGGGTACGCCTACCTGCCTGTTTCCGCGCTGCCCGCAGTCGACTTTCCCTCGCTGGAGGTGCGAACCACCTACCCAGGCGCCGCCCCCGAGGTGATGGCCTCGCTGGTGACCACCCCCCTGGAGCGGCAGTTCGGACAAATCAGCGGCTTGGAAACAATGACTTCGGTCAGTTCGTTTGGGTATTCGAGCATCGTCCTGCAATTTGGACTCGATCGGGACATTGATTCCGCCGCTCAGGACGTGCAGGCCGCGATCAACATCGCCGGCGGCGTGTTGCCTCGCAACCTGCCTTCCCCCCCGATTTTCAGTAAGGTCAACCCCGCGGATCCACCCGTGCTCACCCTGCGGGTCTCCTCCGAAACGCTCCCTCTCGAACGGGTCAACGACCTTGCCGACACCATTCTCGCCCAGAAGCTCAGCCAGGTCGGCGGCGTGGGGCTCGTCACCATCCAAGGCAGCCAGAAGCCCGCCATCCGCATCCGGCTCAACCCCGCCTCGCTGGCGGGCCTCGGACTGAGTCTCGAGGATGTGCGCAGCGCCATTGTTTCCTCAAACATCAACATGCCCAAGGGCAGTTTCGACGGTCCGCGCCAGGCTTTCGCAATCCAGACCAACGACCAGATTTCCTCCGCTGCGGGCTTCCGTCCGATGGTCATCGCCTATCGCAACGGGGCACCGATCCGTGTCAGCGACGTGGGGGACGTCATCGACCACGTGGAAAACAACCGGCAGGGGGCCTGGGTGGGCGCAAAACCGTCCGTCGTCCTCGATGTCCAGCGGCAGCCGGGCGCCAACATCATCGGCACCGCCGATCGCATCAAGGCGTTGCTGCCCCAGTTGCGCGCCAGTCTTCCGCCCTCGGTGCAGGTCGAGATTCTCAACGATCGCACCGAAACCATCCGCGCCTCGGTTCGGGACGTGCAGTTCACGCTGGCCCTGGCCTCGGCTCTGGTGGTGCTCGTCATCTTTGTGTTCCTCCGGAAGTTCTGGGCGACGGTCATCCCCGGGGTGTCCCTGCCGCTGGCCCTCATTGGGACCTTTGGTTTGATGAAGGTGGGCGGGTTTAGTCTCAACAACCTTTCCCTCATGGCGCTGACCATCTCCACGGGCTTCGTCGTGGACGACGCGATCGTCATGATCGAGAACATCGTCCGCTATCTGGAGAAGGGGTATTCTCCCATGGAGGCCGCCCTGAAGGGGGCGCGCCAGATCGGCTTCACCGTCGTCTCCCTGAGTGTTTCTCTGGTGGCCGTCTTCATCCCCCTCCTGTTCATGACCGGTTTGGTGGGGCGTTTGTTTCGCGAGTTCGCCCTCACCCTGAGCGCCGCCGTGGCCGTGTCCGCACTCGTCTCGCTGACCCTCACCCCGATGCTGTGTTCGCGGTTGCTCAAACCTGAGACGCACGGCAGCCGCGGCTGGCTTTTTCAGCTGACGGAACGCTGGTTCGATGCGGTGCGCGACGCCTACATGGCCGGGCTACGCTGGGTTTTGCGCCACCAGGGGTTCACCCTGCTGGTGACGCTGCTCACGCTGCTGGCAACCCT
>CANJYI010000171.1 GCA_947478975.1 Chthoniobacteraceae bacterium | reverse complement strand
GGTGCAGAAGGGCGACCGCGAATTTGAAACCTTCGCGCTCCCGCTCAAGTCGGAGGCCGACCTTGTCACCGCCAAGGACATCATCGACCAGGTCGTTTTGAAGGAGATGCCGCCGAAAAAGGCACCCCAGCCCAGCGATGAGGAGCGTCTGGCGCTGCTCCGGGTGCTTCGAGAGGGAACCGTGGCCGCCCGCGGAAAGATCACGAGTTCGGGCGCGAGCACCGTGATGCGGCGCCTTTCCCTCCGGGAATACGAGAACACCCTCGCAACCCTGTTCGGCCGGCGGGTCGACACGCTGGGTCTGACTGCTGATTTTCCCAAGGAGAAAACCAGCCACCACATGGATACCATCGGGCAGACGCTCGTGACCTCGGGCTTCCTCGTGGACCAGTACTTCCAGGCGGCAAACCGGCTCGTTGAGACGCGGCTCGGCGTGCCCCCGATGGAGCCGATGCACTGGAGCTTCAACAGCAACTTCCGCCAGTACGAAGAGCTGGAGGGCCCGCACAAGTCTGCATTCAACTTCCGCTATCTGAACCTCTACGAGCAGCCCAACACTGACACGCGCCAAGGCGGTTACGGCCACATTGAGGATTTCAAAAAGGGCGTGCCAGCCTCCGGCATCTACGAGCTGGAAGTGGAAGCCCAGGCGATGCATCGCGACACGCATTACGATCCTGCGATTTTTGGAATCGATTTCTCCGAGCCCTTCCTCCTCGGGGTGGTGCCCGGCGATGTCACCAAGGGCCACATTCACTATCCCCAGTCCATCGAGCCGCTGCTTGCCAGTTCCACGGTGCCAGACGACAAGCCGACGCGGCTCAAATTCAGCATCTGGCTGGAGGCCGGTCAAACGCCCCGGTTTATCTTTCCCAACGGTCCCTATGAATCCCGGGCCTCCGTCATCGCCATCAACAAGCGCTACAAGGATGAGTTTCAGGGACGCACGGAAAAGTCCGACGTAAGCCGCACTTTGCTCTTAAACGAAGGCAAACTTCCCCACATACGGATCAGCGAAGTCAAAATTCGCGGCCCCATTCCAGAAACAGGGGGGCGGGCCGAGGAGATTGCCGTTTTTGGCGGGGCTGGCTTCCAGCCCGAGCAGGCGCTCGCACAGCTGCTGGCCTTTGCAGAGAAGGCGTACCGCCGGCCGCTCACGGACTCGGACCGGCAGCCGATCGCGGCCTTTTATGAGAAGCGGATTGCCGCAAAGGCGACCCAGCGGCAGGCCGTCCTGGATGCGTTGAAACTGATCCTTTGCTCGCCCTCCTTTCTCTACCTTAGCGAGATCACGGATGAGGCCACAAAGGCGCTCAGCCCCTACGACCTTGCCTCGCGCCTTTCCTACGCCTTATGGGCCGCCCCTCCTGACGCCGCCCTGCTCGCAGCGGCGAAGGACGGCACGCTGTCTCAGACCGGCGAGTTGCGGAACCAGGCCGCCCGCATGCTTTCCGACGGACGCTCCAGCGGTTTTGTAAACGGCTTCATCGACGGCTGGCTCAATCTCCGTGATCTGGGCGGTATGCCTCCCCCGCGCGAAACAAACCGCGCCTATTACGCCGAGGATCTTCCCGCCTCGATGAAGGCGGAGGTGCGCATGTTCTTCCATGATCTGCTGGCGCGTGACGGCTCGGCGGCGCTCCTGCTAGATGCCGATTACACGTTTGTGGACAAAAAGTTAGCGAAGCTCTACGAGCTTCCGGAAAAGGCGTCGCTCAAACTCGCCGACGGGTTCCAAAAGGTGAGCCTCACGGGCAACCCGCGTCGCGGCGGACTGCTCGGCATGGCGGGGGTTTTGGCGGTCAGCGCAAACGGGGTGGAGACTTCGCCTGTCACCCGCGGGGTGTGGGTGAGCGAAAACATCCTCGGCGTGCCGCCGCCCAAGCCGCCCGATGTTGTTCCCGCGATCGAGCCGGATGTCACCGGCGCCACCACCATTCGCGAGCGTCTTGCCAAACACCGCGCCGATGCCACCTGCGCCGAGTGCCATCGCAAAATCGATCCGCTCGGGTTTAGCCTCGAGTCTTTTGACCCCACCGGCCGGTGGCGGAACAATTATCCAAAGGCAAAGAACAGCAAGGCGCCCGCTCCAGCGGTGGATGCCAGCGGTGAATTTCCCTCGGGGGAAGCGTATAAGGACTTCGCCGGCTTCAAGAAGATCATCCGCGAAACCCGCGAAGATCTTTTTACCCGGCACCTGATCCGCCAGTTTCTCAGTTATGCCGCCGGCCGCCACATGGAGCCGGCCGACGAATTCCTCCTTGGGGAGTTGCATTCAAAACTCAAGGGGCAGGGGATGGGTGTCAGGACGCTCGTGGTGGAGTGTCTGCTAAGCGAGATCTTCCGGTCCCGTTAGACGGTTTATCGCGCCACCCAAAGCGGTCCATCTAGTTCTCTCGATCCACCTTCTGCTCGATGACTCCATGCCACCCCAGCCCGGGGTAGGTCTCATAACCGGGAGTCTCTGCAAACCCGATCGAGGTGCCTTCCGGTGTGGTATAGAAATCTGTCTTCGAGGACTTTGCGGTTTTATGGATTCTGAACTTGTCCTGCAAAATACCTTTCCCGTCCGAACTGGCAATGATGCGCCCATCACGATCCACAAGCATGCAGCGGGTGACCTTTTTTTCTTCGGCAGTCAGACGCACCGCATTCACAACGGCTGCGGCTTGCGTGCCCCAGTCAAAAAAGATGCCGAGAGCGCCGATGACCCTGCCGTTGGCGCGTCCTCCTTCGCGCACCGCGGTCGAGTAAGTCGCCACCTGTTTGGAGCCAAGCCGGGACGACACTTCGACATCCTGCGCTGTATAATCATCCCCGGATGCCGTTGCCAAGGCATCCCGAAACCATGTCTCCTGCGCCACGCTGCTCCCCACGACTCCCGGGTAGAGCGAGGGGCGGCCATTGGCGACAACGTTGCCTTGAAGGTCAGCGATCCACAGGTCCAAATACACAGTGTAACTGTTTAAGATCACACCGAGACGCTCTGAAGCGAACTGCCGCTTTGAATGGTCTGAATCCGCCAGCGCCTCTACCACCGCCTGGTCCGTGGCCCACCAACGGACATCACAGGAGCGCTCGTAGAGGTTCCTGTCGATGATGTCTATCATGTTCAATGCAAGATCTTTGAGGCGCTGCCCCTTGGCCTCTTCAAGCTGGGTCATCATGTTCCCCCCCACCTTGTTCAGATCAGAAATGGACGTGGCCAGATCCTTGCTCATCTCATGGGAAATGTCTGAAATCCGGTGCGAAACGGACTTCACTTCCTTGGCCACGACCGCAAAACCCACTCCCGCGGAACCGGCCCGGGAAGCTTCAATGAGCGCATTTAAAGCAAGGATGCGAATCTCATGAGTTATTGAATTAATGGATACCAGCTTACGCTTGGCAATAGCCCCCACATTTTGGGAGAGTTCCATCAGTTTTTCGTGTTCAGACATAGAAAAGTTCGCGTTTGATACAAAAAGCTACGCAGCCACTCTTAATGAGTCGAGGCATCCAGAGGAAGGCAACAAATCGGTGAAATTCACCGCAAAGGCGCCACACGGGCCGATCCCCGCGGAAAAGAAACAGGCTTTGCCAGGGTTTACAACTTCATTCCCCCGCCGAACCATCGGCGCTGTGGCGGGCCATCGAACCCGGCTTTCCTCAAATAGCCAGACCTCTCAATTCTACGTTCGAAGCGTAAAAACGCTGGCTTTGTTTCCTTTTCTACGCGATTTGACAAAGGACTAATTCAAAAATCGCAGCTCTAAGAAACACTCCATGGCTAACGTTGATACTTTACTCACAAAATACAAGGTCGACCACCCCCCGGAGAACGTCCTTCGCCTCGGAAAACTCATCCAAGGCGCCTTTGCTAGTAATGCTCAAGAAATCGCGTCGATCATCAAGGCGGATCCCGCACTCTCGGCCCGGGTGATGAAAGTTGCCACCCGCGGACGTGACATTGATATGGACCTGGATTCGGCGGTGGCCCGTATCGGGGTGCACCAGATCACGCTGGTGGTGTTGACCGAACTCCTCTTGCACGCTGTGACCAAGACTTTCTCTAAAATGCTGAGCCTCAAACTCGAGGCCAAGGAGGTCCCAAACCCCGGCGGGGTTGCTGTGATCGGTTGCATTCATTTCAAGGGCCAGGCGAACGGGCGCGTTTTCCTGCGGATCCCCTGCGGAGCGGCTGCCGCGGTGGTGCCCCGATTCCTGGGACAGGAGCTTCCGATGGAACCAGCCGAACTTCTCCCCGATGTGGTTGGGGAGATCCTCAACATTGTCGGCGGCAATTTTAAGTCCAACCTCGTGGATGCTGGTTTGAGCTGTGCGCTGAGCGTGCCGCAGGTGGACACGCGCTCCGGTTTCCATGCGGACGCCGGAGACGACGAGCATCACCTGTCCCTTTCCCTTGCGGCCGAGGGGATAGGGCTCTTCTTGGACTTAATTATCTCATCCGTCGCCTGATAACTTGGATCACCGAAATTATGAGCAAAAAAATTCTCACAGTTGATGACAGTAAAATGGTGCGGATGATCGTCACCAGCACCTTTCAGCCATACGATTGCGTCGTGGTCGGTGCAGCGGATGGCGCAGAGGGGGTGGAGGTCGCCTTAAAGGAAAGGCCTGACGTTATCTTCTTGGACATCACGATGCCGGTGCTCAACGGAATCGAAACGCTTGCCAAAATCCGGGAGACACCTGAGATTGCGGAGATTCCCGTGGTCATGTTGACGGCTGAGTCGGACGGCCAGCGTCTGGGGATGGCGGACCAACTCAAGGTGAGCGGGTACATCGCCAAGCCCTTCAAAGGAGAACAGCTGATCGAACTCACCAAGGGGATTATCCCGCTTGTGCTGAAGGGCGCCCCACCCAGTGCGGCGCCTCCCAAACCTCAACTGCCAAAGCTTCCTGTGCCCAATAGACCCTAGGGCGTGGTTGCACCCTCGAACCGATTGTTCAGAAAGATGTCCGATCGCACGGATCTCACATAGAAGAGGAAACCATCAGAAGCATTTCTGAACATCAGCGTGGTCTGTGGATAGATAGCCGCTCCATGAGAGTCAGCGAAAAGTGAACCCTCGTGCACACCCTCTAAACAGCCCAAGGCTAACGCAGCGTTGGACCGTGCTCTGCCGCCTGTGTCTCTTACCCCTATGAATTATCTTACAGAAATCACCGTCGGACATGTGAGCGAGTGGCTCACCCAAGCAGTTCAGGACGTTTCTGAGACGATGTTTGGTCAGGCGGCGCACCCCGCAGCCCAGGGGGATAAAGCGTCGTCGGCCGACCAGCTTCTGGTGGCGTGCATCGGGATCCGGGGGGACTGCAGGCTGGAGGTCGCGATGTATTTCCCCCAAGCTTTGGCGAATCGCCTCGCCAGCCTCTCATTGGAAATGCCAGTGGTCGACCTTGACGAAAAGATGGTCAGTGATGTCGCCGGTGAGTTCAGCAACATGGTTGTGGGAGCCGTCAAATCCAGAGTTTCAGACCTGGAGGTTTCCTGTGCGATGACGGTGCCACGCGTGGTGCGCTGCGCGCAGGATGCGCCGGACTCGGCACAGAAGGTGCAGGCGGCACTGGCCGTCATTCGGGGAAGCGCAGGCCCCCGCACTGATGCCTCGGCGCGTGCCAGCCAGCTGGCGTTTCAAGTGGGAGCGGGTCTCCTGCGTGTTGATCTGTACTTTTAGCCGCCGCCACGCAGAAAGCTCGTCATCTGGGGGGAGGTCTCTTGGACAGCGCTTCGCGCCCTGCGGTAATGCGCGGCAGAGTGCGAGATCCTGAACTGGTTGACCAGTTGCTGGAGCGCTGTTGCCATTTTGGCCTAGTCGCTCGCGGCATGCTGATTGTCTAAGGCTCCACGGGTGGTTCGGTGCGCGACACTCGCAACGCTGGAGAAGTTCTGCGCGATCTCTTCGCTGACTCAGGCCGCCTTGTTCACATTCCGGCCTAATTCTCATTGGGGGCTGCGGTCTGCCCCTCGACTGGCGCCCCTCCTTCCGACGGCCTTCGCGCGGATTCTACAAAACCCTTGGCCTCGACTAGTATTCGAAAAAAGGCAGCAAACCCGCGCTCAAAAGCGACGGAAAGGAGTGTGAAGTAAAACTCATAGATAACACACTACGTTGGCTTTAGGCATTCCGGTTCCCTTGGGGCCTTTGTTTCGTCTTGCGAGTGCCTTTATCGATGAACATACAGATAGGCTAACTTTCAATCGGAAAACACCCAGCGAGAATATGATAAACCACCTGACACTGAAGGGGAAATTCAACTTATTGATCCTTCTTTTCACCGCCGGTGCCGCGTTGTTTGGATTTGCATCCCTCGGGATGATTTCAAATGTGAAG
>CANJYI010000170.1 GCA_947478975.1 Chthoniobacteraceae bacterium | reverse complement strand
TGAAACGGCCAGTCGTCGCTGGTGTCCCCGCCGATGCTGTCGAACTTTTCCGCGTGTCCGTGCGGGGGGCCTCCGTTTGGGAGGCGCGTCCGGGTTTTGGCATCGTGGGCATTGCCCTTGGCGGCCCCGTTCGGATCAAACTCCGGCTGGGGCGGGCGCGAGCCGTTCAAGTCCATGGCGATGGCCGCATAACCCCGCTTTGCCCAGAGGTATACCCAATCTGCAAAGGCGGTCCCGCCTCCTCCATGAATGCAGACCACGGCCGGAAACTTCGTGCCCGGCTGCGCCGTTCCTAGAGTGACGGGGGAGGCGTAAAAGGCGAACACCTCGGTCTCCTTGCCCAGGTATTTTTCGCCGGCGTAGGTTAGGGAGCGCACCGGCTGGTCCCGGTCGAGCCAGGTCATGGCGGGCACGGTGCCTTTGAGGGCGTCTAAGTTCCAGGGACCGACCTGCTCCGCGTGGAGGGGAAGACAGGCGGCGGCGAAGATTGCGAGCGGAAGGGGGGAGGGGAGTTTCATGAAAGGCGAGCGGCGGCTTCCAGTGCGAGGGCTCCGCAACCGATGGCTCCTGCGTCGTTCCCGAGCGTGGCCGGGACGATGCGCAGGTTTTGGGTGATCACCTCGGAACAACGCCCTTTGACCGAGAGGCTGATGTGGGGGAAAAGAATGTCTGCGGCCTTGGCCACGCCTCCGCCGATGACGATCACATCCGGGTTGAGCAGCCAGACGATGTTGGCGAGCGCCGCCCCGAGTTCAGTGCCGACCTCCTCCCAGACGTGGTTGGCCACGGGACAGCCGGCGCGTGCGGCGGCATCCAGATCGCGGGGGGTGCATTCCGGCGTGGGCGGCGGCAGCGAAGCGGCCTTATAGCGGGCGAGCGCCCGTTCTCCGATTTGGTGGTTGCCCACGTACATTTCAAGGCAGCCCAGATTGCCGTAAGGTCCGCTCGGTCCGCGATAATCAATACTGGTGTGGCCGATCTCGCCGGCGGCCAGTTGCGCCCCGCGGAAAAGCTTCCCGTCGAGAATCAGACCGCCCCCGACCCCCGTGCCCAGCGTGATGCACACCGCGTGGCGCGTGTTGGCAGCTCCGCCGTAGAGCCATTCGCCGTAGGCCATTGCGTTTGCGTCGTTCTCCAAAACCACCGGCACCCCCAGCCGTTCAGCCAGAATGGCGCTCACGGGAATCTCCACCCAGCCCGGGACGTTGGAAAGCCGGTGCACCACGCCGTTGACGCTGTCGACCATGCCCGGCAACCCGATCCCGACGGGTACGATCCCCGGCAATTCGGCGCAAAGAGCGCGGATGGACTGCTCCATCGCGTCCAGCGTCTGCGCGGCGGTGCCGGCCTGCGGGTCGATCGTGGCGCCGTGGTGGACAACCCGCGAACCCTGCACAAGCGCCGGTTTGATGCTGGTGCCGCCGAAGTCGATTCCAACGGCAAAGGGGAGGGGGGAGGGCGTGTTCATAAAAAAGAGCTCAAAGGCCTGAGGTTTTCTGGGCGAAATGACGGTTGGCAATCAAGCGCAACCCTTCCATCGTCAACAGTGGTTGGACTTCGTGGATCTCAGGGACCCCCGCCGCGATGAGTTCCGCGTACCCGCCGGTGGCTACCACCTTGAGCGGCCTGTCCTGTTCCAGAACCTCGCGCAACTTCGCCAGAATTTCCCGCACCAGTCCGCGGTAACCGTACACCGCCCCCGCCAGCATGGCGTCGCTGGTTGATTTGCCGATGATTCCGGGCGGCTCCAGCAGCGCTATTTTGGGCAGCAGCGCCGTACGCTGGTGCAGGTAGTCGGTCATTGCCTCCAGACCGGGCGCGATCACCCCGCCCAGATAGTTTCCCTCCGCCGAAACAATATCAAAGGTCAGGGCTGTTCCAAAATCGACGACAACGGCGGGAGTCTGGTGGAGAAGGGCCGCCGCCACAGCGTTGGCGAGGCGGTCGGCTCCGATGCTCTCCGGTTCAGGATAGTCGATTCCAATCCCGAGATCCACCGAAGGGCCCACCATCACCAGCGGCGCCGGCGCCAGAGCTTCCCGGAGCACAGCGCCCTTGATCGGCACCACCGAGCAGATGGCCGCCGCATCAAAGCTCCAGCCCTCGAGCAGGGTTCGGACGGATTCCACGCACAGCTCCTCGGTGGCAAGTCTGCGCACCTCTCCGACCGCGGTTTCCGAGGAAAGGGCGAACTTGGTGAACGAATTGCTGTTGTCGATGAGGAGAAAGGAGGGCATCCGAAGCGAGTGGGCCGTGAATTGTGCGCACACCGTCTTTCAGCTCAAGCGCTATCGGAGCTTTCTGATGATCGCTGTGATTCGGGGCAATGGCCCGCTTGCCCTTCGTCCGGCAACCCGATACCCTCGAGTGGTTCATTTTTAACAACTGCATGACCGCCCCTCTTCCCAGAAGTCCCCACTCCAAAGTCAACGGCTTGGTCTATTTCGGTCGGTTGCTGGACAAGATCAGGTTGCATGCCGGCGGTGCGTTGCCGCAGGACTACGTAGCGAATCTGGGGGAGGCTTTTGACCTGCGCTGCGTGCGTTTGCTCGGGGTCGAGTATCCGGCTGTGGTGGAGCGCACGCTCCAAGGGGGGAGTGACGAAGAGGTGTTGGAGTGGTGCTGCCAGGCGGGGCGCCGCCCCACCGAGGAGGAGCTCGAGGTCTGGAACGATTTTATGCGCAAGCGCGGCTGGAACGACGTCGCCTCCGCCCGCCTGCAGGAGCGTCTGGCCGAGGGGGGCTTCCAGAGCCGCACCGACATCCAGACCTTTTTTGACTTCATCGACCTCGACGAAGGCCGCCTCTAACTCATTCTCCCACCCCCCCCGCAATGCCCCAGTTTCATTACGTAGCAAGGACTGCCAAAGGGGAATTGCTCGAAGGAATTCTCGATTCCACCGACCGTGGCGCGGCCATCCGGGAGGTTGAAAAGACCAAGGGCTTTCCTGTCCGGATCCAGCCCGCCCCTGAAGGGAAGGGGAGCCAGTCTGCATCCCCCGGCGTGGCGCCTCAGAGTGCGGCGGCCAAGGCGAGCGTCGTGGCGGTGCAGACGATGTCGCACGGCCAGCAGCATCTTTTTACAGAACAGCTGGCCCTCTTGCTGGGCGCCGGTATGACGCTGGACGAGGCCCTCCAGATTCTGGTGCGCCGGATGAAGCACCCCAAGTTGCACAGTCTCGCCAAGGGGCTGCACCAGGCGCTCATCGAGGGGCGCAGCCTTTCCCAAGCGCTCAAGGAGTATCCCCGCATCTTTGAGCCGCTTTACGTCAACATGGTCGCCGCCGGCGAGGCTTCGGGGACTTTGTCCGAGATCCTCAAGCGCTTGGTCACCTATCTGGCCGACGTCAAACAGTTGCGGGACCGGGTGCAGCAGGCGCTCGTGTACCCGGCGGTGCTGGTGGTCGTGGGCATTTTGATGGTGACCCTTTTCATGACGGTCATGGTGCCGAAGCTCATGAAGTTCTTCACCGACACCAACCAGGAGCTTCCCCCGGCTACGCGCCTGCTCATGGCGGTGCACGGCGCTTTTGCCCATTACTGGTGGGTGGGTTTGGGCCTCGGGTTGATCGTGTTTTTCGCGATGCGCTCCTGGACCTCGACCCCGTCCGGTCGCAAGCAGTGGGACGCCATTCGCTGGCGCATTCCGGGCTACGGAGGGGTCATCCGGCACCGGTATTACGCCCAGGTGGCGCGGACCTTGGGAACCCTGATTCTCAACGGGGTCACCCTCGTGCGCGGCTTGGAACTGGTCGAGGACATCGCGGGGAACGCCTTCGTGCTGGAGCGCATGAAGCTCGCGCAGCGGGCCGTCGTCGATGGCGTGGCGCTCTCAAACGCCTTCACCCAGCAGAAGCTCTTCCCCGAATTGTTCGTCGACATGCTCGCCGTGGGCGAACAGTCGGGCCGCTTGGGGGAGACGCTCAACAACATCGCCGATGTCTACGACCGCGAGTTGGACAAGCAGGTGAAGATCATTTCCACGCTCATCCCCCCTTTGGTGATGGTCGGAATTGCAATCGTCGTCGGTTTTGTCGTCTTCGGCATCCTAAGTGCTGTGTTCTCCATGACCAAAGGCTTGCGTCCCGGCGGATTTTAGCTTCCTGCGCCCCGCCCCCGATTCACCCCGGCGTCTCGCTAAAAGCGCGAAAACCCCGCCAGCCCATTTCCCCCAAAACACCCAGCCGCCCAAGTTTTTGCCGTCCCCGATGCGCCCCAGAATTTCCCAGTCCTTTTCCGCTCTTGCCGCCGCCCTTCTGTGGCCCGGGTTGGTTTGCGGTGGAGTCAGCGCCCAGGCGGAACCTGCGGTGCTTCGGCAGCGGGCGGCTCCTTTTACGGTGCGGTTTGACATTGCCGACCTTCTGGCGGAGCGCACCCAGCAAACTTTGCCCCTCTGGCTCGAGGGCGTCATGATCCAGCGCTATCCCCGCGAAGGGGAACTTGCCGCCCATACCGCGGTGCGTTTGCATCTGCGCAAGCTTGCGGGACTCGCCCCCGTGGTGGAGTTGCGCGTCGGTCTGGCCGCTGGGCAGGGGACCGCGACGGCGATCGCCTGGAGCGAAACGGGGCGGCAGATTTACCGCTCGGGGCCGTTTGGCTCGGAGTACGACGCCACCACGGAGTTGCTGCGGATTCCTGCGGAAGGCGCCAACTATATCGAGTTGGAGTTGCCCGGAAGGGGGGAGGGGCTCACCGAACTTTTCGCCTCGGCCATGCGGTATACGCAGGTGCTCCATCCGGTCGATTTCGCGCCGGCCCCGGTGTCTGACGCCTTTGAAAACGACGCGGCCTCTTCCGTAGCCCCCGAAAACGACACGCTGCTTTGGAGCCGGGTCCACGCCCCGCTCGATGCCGGTCCGTTCACCCTCGAGCAGGGCGGTTCCGGCGTGATCGAATTTGAACTGCTCAAGCGGCCCGAGTGCGCGTTGATCACTTTTGAAATGCGCCATTCTGAAGCCGGACGCCCACCGGTCGTTTCCGTGAACGGACAGGATCTGCCTGGAGCGACCCCCGTACTTCCGGATTTGGCTGATCCCGCCTGGAAGCTCCGGCCCGCAGTGGGTTCCGCCGTGAGCCAGATGGTTTACTCCGGGTGGCTGCGGGTCCAGCAGTACGTGCCGGGTTCCGTTTTGGTCAAAGGCGCCAACACCGCGGACATTTCGCTGTCGTCCTCCGAGCAGGCGGCGGATGTGCGCCGGGTGGAAGTCCAGTTGCGTTACCGCCGTTCCTCCCCGTCCAACCCCTAGTTCCCTGCCAACCTCCTAAAATCCCTCCTCTTATGAAACGCTCCCTGCGCTCCCTGCGTGCCGGCTTCACTTTGATTGAAATCATGATGGTGGTCATGATCATCGGCCTCCTGGCTGGTGTCGCCGCCTACACCCTTGGTGACAACCTTGGCGTGGCCAAGGATACCAAAATCAAGAGCGACCTCCAAACCATCTCCACCCAGTTGATGGTCTACGAAAGCATGAACGGCTTCCCGCCCTCTTCCGAGCAGGGACTCAAGGCCCTCGTCCAGCAGCCTTCCTCCGCCCCGGCCCCCCGCAACTGGCGCCAGTTGCTCAAGGAAGTGCCCCTCGATCCCTGGGGCATGGAGTACCAGTACACGGCCCCGGGCAAGCGGAACTCTGACGGCTACGACCTCTTTTCCGCCGGAAAAGACCGCATCCCCGGCACCGAAGACGACATGGGCAACTGGCGGAAGCAGTAGCCTGCCGGTTTGCGCCAGCCTCCCATGAGTGAGGGCCGGCGCGATCCTCGAAAATCCCCGGTTCCACCGCGCGCCTCCGCCTCTACTGGCGGGTGTGGGCGGTTTTTCCTTTCTGCCGCCCCTGTTTTGGCGCTCTCTCATTACCATGCCCCGCACCGAAGCTCTTTCCCTTGGCCATTCGCCCGATCCCGACGACGCCTTCATGTTCTTCGCTCTGGCCGAGAACAAGATTAACACGCACGGATGGTCCTTTGAGCACGTCCTGCAGGACATCCAGACCCTGAACGAACGGGCCACGCGCGGGGAACTGGCCATCTCGGCCATCTCGATCCACGCCTACGCCTACGTGCTGGACAAGTACGCGTTGCTGCCTTGCGGGGCGAGCATGGGCGACGGTTATGGCCCGATGCTGGTGGTGCGCAAGGGAGTCGAATTCCCCACGGAACCGACCGCGCTTCTGGAATGGCTCCACACCCAAACCATCGCGGTCCCCGGGCTCATGACGAGCGCCTATCTGAGCCTGCGCCTCTACATGGGTGAGGCTAAAACCGTTGTCATTCCCTTTGATGAGATTTTCGCCGCGGTCACTGACAAACGCGCCGATGTGGGGCTCATCATCCACGAGGGACAGTTGACTTACGCCCAGG
>CANJYI010000169.1 GCA_947478975.1 Chthoniobacteraceae bacterium | reverse complement strand
CTCGTCGAGTGGATCCAGCGCGGGGAGCGCCCCGACGCCATCTGGCTTTCCACCGGCCTGCTCGCGGGAGTTGCCCGCCGCATCCGGAAGGAAACGGGCGTTCCGGTCTTCTGTTCCCTGCAGGGGGAGGACAGTTTTTTGGATAGCCTTCCCGAACCCTGGCGTTCGGAGGCGTGGTTGGAAATGGGGCGGCGCATTGCAGAGCTCGACGGAGTGTCCGCACCCAGCCGGTTCTTTGGGGGGCTTATGGAGAAGCGGTTGGCGCTGCAGCCCGGAAGGGTGGAGGTCATCCCCAACGGCATGGCGCTGGACGACTACGGCCCTGCGACTGCGAAGCCCAGCCCGCCCGTCGTCGGATACCTGGCGCGGTTTACGCCGGGCAAGGGGCTCGCCACCGTGGTGGAAGGCTTCATTGCGCTGCGCCGCCGGGGCCGTGTCCCGGGGGTGCGCCTGCGCTGCGCGGGCACGATGACCGAGTCGGACATTCCTTTTCTCGAGCAGCAAAAAGCCCGTCTGGCGGAGGCGGGGCTGCTGAGTGAGGCGGAGTTTCTGCCAAGCGTTTCCCGGGAGAAGAAGATCCATTTTCTACGCACCCTCAGCCTGCTCTGTGTGCCGGCCACGTACGGGGAGGCCTTTGGGCTCTATCTGCTGGAGGCGATGGCTTGCGGGGTCCCGCTGGTCCAGCCCAACGAGGCTGCGTTTCCCGAGATACTGGAGGTGTCCGGCTCGGGGGTGCTCGTGGAAGGCAGAACGCCGGAGGCCTTCGCAGAGGCCTGGGAGGGACTGCTCCTGGATCCGGACCGCGCCGCCGCGCTCGGTCAGTCCGGCCTCAAGGCCGTTGCCCGCGAATATTCGATGGCGCGGATGGCCGAACGCTTTTTGGAAATGTCGGCGCGCGGCCTCCCGGGAGGGAAGCGGGCGGAAAGTGCTTTGCCGTCGGGGGCTGCCGTGCGTTGATCGCAGCATGGGCTTTGAATTCACACAGCAGCGTCAGGTCGAGTTTGCCGAAACCGACATGGCCGGCATCGTGCACTTTGCAAACTTCTTCCGCTGGATGGAGTCGGCCGAACACGCATTTCTCAGGTCCCTGGGCCATTCCGTGCACACGAGCGAAGGGGGGCATTCGACGGGCTGGCCCCGGCTCAAAGTCAGCTGCGACTACTCCAAGCCCCTTCGTTTTGAGGAAGCCGTCGAGGTGGTCCTTTCCGTTGCCGAAGTGCGCACCCGTTCGGTCCGCTATGCGTTCATCATCCGCAGGGCCGCCGACGGGGAGGTGGCCGCCCGCGGCGAAACCGTTGCGGTTCACGCACAGCTGGATCCCGTGGGAGGGCGGCTGCAGGCGGCCCCCATTCCCGAAAGCCTGCGCGCCCAGCTCGCGGCTCGCGTGGTCACCGGTCCACCCCAAGTCTAGCTGCCCGTGCCCACCCCACGCATTGCCATCCTTGGCGCAGGACTCGCCGGTATCGCCGCGGCGCAGACCCTGCGCGCCGCCGGGTGCGACACCGTTGTCTTTGAAAAGTCGCGCAGTTACGGCGGGCGCTGCGCCACCCGAAATTGGGACGGCGATTTGGTGGATCACGGCGCCCAATATTTCACGGTCGGCTCCAGCGAATTTGCCCGCGCGATTCGCGCCAACGCGCAGCTTGTGGTGCATCCCCTCGAGGCGCCGCTTCTGAATCAAAACGGCCGGCCGTTCCCCGAGAAGAAGCGCTACTACCACAGGGAGGGAAACAACTGTCTGGCACGCGCCCTCGCAGAGGGCCTCGAGATTCGCTTCGAGACTCCCGTCCCCCCGCCTCAGCCGCTGCCCGGCGGGTGGCAGGTCTGCGAGGAGTCCTTCGACCGCGTCCTCACCACCGCCCCTCTGCCCCAAAGCGCGGCCCTCTTCGGTGTGCCCCTGGACGTCCCTGAAACCTACGAACCCTGTCTGACCCTGCTGGTTCGCTATTGGGGTGAGTGGCTCGGCCGCACCCCGGACAGGTACGGCCTCGCGCACGCCCCCGGCGGTGCGCTGCGCTGGTCCGCCTGCGAAAACCACAAGGCCACGCGGATCCAACCGGGGCGCACCGTCATGGTGCTGCACGCCGCTGCAGATTTTTCGCGTCGCCACTGGGACGGAGATCCGCAGGAATGGGGCGCCCTTTTGCGCGCGGAACTCGAACCGGCCTGGGGGATCTCTTCTCCCCACTTCGACTCGCATTTTTCGCACCGCTGGCTTTTCTCCAGACTTGCGCGCCCGGTGGAGGTCCCCGCTTTTCCGGAAGGGGTTTCCTACGCGGGCGACGCGGCGAGCGATTCGCGGGTCGAGTCCGCCTGGCTCAACGGGGCAACCGCCGCCGAGCGCCTGCTTGCCAAACTGCAGGCGCCCCAAAGCTGACTGCACAACCCGTCCGCGAAAATCACCAGATCACAAGGCCATGAGGACAAGACCACACTCAAACACGGAACAAAAACAGAGTCCCCTTCCATCCGCTGCCGCCTGCATGACGCGCTCCTTTCCCTGCGCACTGCAGGCCTTCGCATGGCTCGCCGCCGTCGCCGTTGTCGGCCCGACAGTCCTTGCCCAGGAGCCCGCCGCCGTCCTTCCGGCAAAGCACCAAGTCCTGCTGAAGGAGCACTGCCTGTCCTGTCATGGCGCTGAAAAACAAAAGGGAAAGTTCCGCGTCGATGAGCTGCCCTTCTCCATCACCGACAACCTCAACGCCGAGCGCTGGCAGAAGGTGCTCAATGCACTGAACTCGGGCGAGATGCCCCCGGATGACCAGAAACAGCCGTCCGGCGGCGCAAAGGCGGATTTTCTCGAAGACCTGGCCCAGGTCATGGTCGTGGCCCGCCGGAACCTGGGCGACACGAAGGGCGTCATCGCCATGCGCCGGCTCAACCAGCGCGAATATGGCAACACGTTGCGGGAGTTGCTTGGCGTGAGGATGAATGTCAACGAACTGCCGAATGACAAAAACGCCTCCGGATTCGACACGGCGGGTACGAGTCTTTTCATGTCCGGAGACCAGCTTGAACAGTACCTTGATCTCGCCCGTGACGCCGTGAGTGAGGCGTTCGAACGGCACGACAAAGCGGGCCTGGTCAAAAAGGAACGTTTCGAAGCGGAGAAAGGCCTCCTCGAGCGGGTGAGCAAATCCCTGAAGCAGCGGATCGACGCCCGCGTCGCCTACAACAAGTGGACACGGTCGGTGGACAAGGCCGCCGCGCTTCCGCAAAACCAGGCCGCCACCGCCGCCGTGCGCGACGCGGTCAAGGGCAAGTCGGCGCACCTTTTCTACGACTCCTGGGCCAAGATCAGCGGCGCTCCTTCGCCGGAGGAGTACGGATTCAAGGACGCACAGGATGCCACCTTCGCGGCCTCGGACGGCAGATGGAACAGGAATGTACCGTACCAGTCCTGGTTCTTGTCCCAGCCGGAAAACCAGACAGGCGCGTGGCTGTCGGTGGGTGACAACCAGGTCAACTCGTATTTCCACTTTAACATTAACGGCTGGCCTGCTGGAGATTACGTCGTACGCCTGCGGGTCGCTGCCTCGGACAAGGTTCTGCCGGAGCGTCGCTTCATCGAGTTCGGAATGGGCGGCGGCAATCCGTTCAACCACGACAGCACCCTGATGGTCACCGGTACGCTCGCCGAGCCCCAGATCATCGAGATTCCCGTGACCATCACCTCCAAGGGGCTCCACAGTTGTTTTGTGCGTGAACGCGGAACGCACGACAACGACAACCAGCCAAACCTGAAACAGAACGTTGGCATTCAGGAGAACGGGGTGGGCCCCGAATTCGCCATCTGGATCGACTGGGCGGAAGTCGAGCGGTTGCCGGCGAAACCACCCGCGCCAGGCATGAAGGCGCTTGCCTCGGTAGTCGGGGATGCAAAGAGCGTCCTCCCGCCGGCCGAACTGGGCAAGGCTCTGGAAACCTTTTGCCTGGAGGCTTTCCGCGGGCATGCCCCTTCGCCTGCCTTTCTCAAACGGCTTTCGAATGTGTACGCCGATCGCCGCAGTCAGGGGGAAAACCACCGCCAGGCCCTGACCGAAACGCTTGCACTCGTGCTCTCCTCCCCGCGCTTTCTTTATTTGAGCG
Source organism: Chthoniobacteraceae bacterium (assembly GCA_947478975.1). Classification (GTDB taxonomy): domain Bacteria; phylum Verrucomicrobiota; class Verrucomicrobiia; order Chthoniobacterales; family Chthoniobacteraceae; genus Chth-196. The sequence goes on along the minus strand of CANJYI010000169.1, from coordinate 2,300 downwards.
AGCCTTCCGGCGCATTGGCCGGCACGGGGGAGCCTGCGCCCGCCGGGCCGTTGGCGGCATCTCAAAAACAGGGCGCTGGCACGGGAAACCTCGGCGCCCGCGACCTGGGCACGCGCCTTTCCTACTTCCTTTGGAGCGCGCCTCCCGACCAAGAGTTGCGCGACCTGGCGGCGAAGGGGGCGCTCCTGAATCCGGAGGTTCTTTCGACCCAGGCTGCCCGTCTGCTGGATGATTCGCGCTCGGCGGATTTCCTGCGTCCCTTCCTGCACCAATGGCTCCGCATGGACCGCCTCGACTTCTTCCGGTTCAACAATGTCCTGTTCCCGGACTTTGACGAGAGCACGAAGGAGGCGGCCCGGAGAGAGGTCTATGAAACCTTTGCCCATGTTCTGCGGAAAAACCGCAGCCTGCGGGAGCTGCTCAAATCAGACTACGCGGTGGTGAACGGGGTGCTGGCGCAGTACTATAAACTGCCGGGGGTGAGGGGCGACGATTTCCAGGTGGTGAACCTGCCGGCGGATTCTCCGCGCGGAGGGTTGCTTGGGATGGCGGCGATCCATGGCATGGGCAGCAACGGCGAACACTCCAGCCCCATTGAGCGCGGTGCGTGGGTGCTGCGCAAGCTGCTCAACGACCCCCCGCCGCCTGCGCCCGCAAATGTGCCGCAGCTCAGCCGCCTCGAAAGCAAGGTGCTGACCACCCGCGAGCGTCTCGTTGCGCATCAGGAACAACCGCAGTGCGCCAGTTGTCACCGCAAGATCGACCCCATTGGTTTCGGTCTCGAGAACTTTGATGCCGCGGGTCAATGGCGCACCGAAGACTCCTACGAACGTCCTGGACAGGCCCGCAAAACGTGGGCAGTGGAACCGGCCGGAACCTTCCACAAGGGTCCCTCGTTCGCCAGCTACCACGAGTTGCGCGATCTCATCCAAGCCAGGACCGAGGACTTTTCCCGGGCCTTCAGCGCGGCCCTGCTCCAATACGCTCTGGGCCGGCCTGTTTCCTTCAGCGACGAGCCGCTTGTCGAAAAAATGGTTTCCGAGGCGAAAACGCAGGACTTCGCCCTGCGCTCCTTTATTCTCACATTGGTTCGCAGCGAAGCGTTTCACTCCAAATAGCCAACGCCCTTTTCCAATCTCATGATCAAACGCCGCCACTTCCTCCGCTCCAGCGCGGCCACGCTGGTCCTGCCGTTTCTTGATTCCCTCGGCTTCCGCAGGTTTGCCTCGGCCGCCGCGCCGGCGATCCCTGCCAAGCGCATGATTTTCATCGCCATGGGCTACGGAGTGACCCAGGAGACCTGGTTCCCCGACCGCGCCCACACCGGCCCCGGGTACGTCCTGCCGCCCGGACTGGCACCGCTCGCGCGGCACAAGGACGACCTCACCGTGGTGCAGGGCCTCTCCAACCGCTACTCCGAGGACGCGCACGCCGGGAGCACTTTCTGGCTCACCGGCGCGAATCCGCACGAGGGGGGGGCGTCCTTCCACAACGGCATCTCAGCCGACCAGGTAGCGGCAGCGGCCTTCGGCAAGAGCACCCGGTTTACGTCCCTTCAGCTCAATGGAAGCGACAAGGATCTTTCCGGTCCCGGGCACGGCCAGGGGCTCTCTCTGGCATGGGACACCCGGGGCAAGCCCATCGGCGGACAGAACTCGCCGCTCGCCGCCTTCAACCGGCTCTTCTCCGCGGAGACCGTTTCGGTTGAAAGCTTGCGGCTGCGGCTCGCACAAAAACGCAGCCTTCTCGACACGGTGATGGAGGAGGCAAAGGACCTGCAGCGCGGCCTCGCGAAAGCCGATCTCGAAAAGCTGGACGAGTATTTCCAGGGCATCCGCGAGATCGAGGTGCGCCTCGCCAAAGACGAGCAATGGCAGTCCGTACCCAAGCCCAAGTCGCCGCTCCAGCCCCCTCCGGAGGGGCCGTCGGGCCGGGAGGAAATCCGACTCATGTACGATCTCACGGCCGCGGCACTCCAAACCGACAGCACCCGCGTGGTGACCTACCGCCTGCCCATTTCCAGCCTGCTCGCGAGCCTTGGCGTCAAAGTGGCGGCCCACGATATGAGTCACTACAACCCCGGGGAGCGTATGGAGGCTTCGCAAAGGCGCGACGCCGCCAACAGCGAACTGCTTGCGGGATTGCTCGACAAACTCAAGGCGGTGCCCGAGGCCAACGGCAGTCGCCTGTTTGACCACACCACCGTCGTGTTCGGCAGCAACATCAGCAACGTTCACAATCTGACCAACTGCCCCACGCTCATCACCGGGGGCGGTGCCGGTGTGAAACTCGGCCACCAT
>CANJYI010000168.1 GCA_947478975.1 Chthoniobacteraceae bacterium | reverse complement strand
GCTGGAGCGCGCCCTCCGGGAGGACCCGGAGTACCGTCTGCGCTTTTTGGAGTATCTAAACATCGACCAAGCGCTGTCGGCGTCCTGCGCCTTCGCTTCAAAGGAGGCAGAGTCCCCGCCAACGAACTCATTCCCTACCGCTGCCCCAGTTCCTGCGTCGAACCGTTACCCTTGGGGAGCGCTGGCTGCCGGACTGACGCTCCTGGCACTCGGCTCCTGGGGGCTCCAGACGGTCCGCACCCCCTACGCCATGGTCACAAGCACCACCGGCACCGGACCACGCGAGGGAACGTCTCTTCGTTCCGCGCAGGTGCGGTTTGAGGCAGGTGTGGTGGAGTTTCTAACAGCCAAAGGGGCGAGGCTGGTCATCGAGGCCCCCGCGGACGTGCAGTTTGAATCCGCAGACATGCTGCGGGTCTTCCGCGGAAAGGTTGCGGCGGACGTCCCCCCGCGCGCCAAAGGCTTCACCGTGGTGACACCCAACGGCAAGGCGGTGGATTTGGGAACCCGCTTTGGCGTGGACGTGCCAGAGTCCGGCGACGCCGAAGTGCACGTTTTTCAGGGTGAGGTCATCGCCCAGGCCACGGGCGCCCAGACCAAACAAAGCCTCCGTACTGGCGAGGCTCTGGCGATGAACAACGGAGTGGGCGCCTCGCGTGAACTACGTTCCGCTGCCTTCATCCAGCCCGACGAAATGCCGCAGCTCTCTGCGGGACTCGCCTGGGGGCAGCGCCTCCGGGCGCAGGCCTCCCTCCGCGCGCTTAAGGCCGAACCGGCCCTCATTGCACTGCTGGATTTTACGGACAACTCGAACCTTCCGGGGATTTTTCGCATGGCCCAGGGCCGCTGGCCCGGCTCCTTCGCCCCGGAGTTTGTGCACGTGGGAGACCACCTCAAGCTCGACGTCGGCGCGGACCGTGTGTGGCCGCAGCTCACGCTTTCGGCTTGGGTCCGACTGGACCAACTAGGGAGCCCCTACCAGTCGCTCTACCACACCGACGGATGGCAGAGCGAAACACCCGGACAGGTGCACTGGATGCTCACCCACGACAGCAAAATGCGGCTCGCACTGCGGGGCAATTCTCTTGCGCCGGGCTCCACCGAACAGCAAGGCTTTCCAGACTCGAGCACCTCCGTTCTGCCGCAACGCGGCCGGTGGGTACACCTTGCCACCGTGTACGACGCGGAGGCCCGGAGCGTTCGGTTTTATCTCAATGGCCAGTTCGACAAGGAGACCCTTCAGGAGGTCGCCCATCCAGCGCGGCTTGGGCCGGCGCAGATCGGCAACTGGAACCGCGAGGACCGCAAGCTCAGCGGAAGAATGGACGAGTTTTTGCTGCTTGGCAGGGCGCTGAACGACCAAGAGATTCGGGAGCTGTATCTCAGCGGCAACCCCTACCACTAGCCCGTTCGTTTTCACGGTCTAAACTTCCAACGGAAGCGGCCGGAAAAGGCCGCCTCCCCCCATTCGAAACGCAACTTTTCCGGCAAACGCCGCCCCTCCGTGGAATACCCCCTTTGAATGAACCCAAGCACACTTCCCCAGCTCCTTCTTCTGAGCCTTTGCTCCTCGCTGGCGCAGGCCGCGCCTGTGGACTTTGCGCTGGAGATCCGGCCCATTCTTGAGAAGCGGTGCTACTCCTGCCACGGCCCGGAAAAACAAAAGGGCGGACTCCGCTTGGACATCAAGGCCGCCGCACTCAAGGGCGGCGAGGAACACGCGCCCAACATCCGCCCGGGGCAGCCTGCGGAAAGTCCACTGCTGCGCTTTGTAAAGGGGGAGGAGCCGGACCTGCTGATGCCCCCAAAGGGCGAACGGCTGACACCGGAGCAGACCGCGCTGCTGGCACGCTGGATCCAAGAGGGAGCCGTGTGGCCTGACGGGCTTGACCTCGCAAAATTGGAGGACAAGCGGGACCACTGGTCGCTCAAGCCGGTCTCCCACCCGGTCGCCCCCCACCCCAAAAACTCCAACTGGTCCCGGGGTGGACTGGATCAATTCATTCTCGCAAGACTGGAGCAGGAAGGGCTGACTCCCTCGCCCGAGGCTGACCGAGGCGGCTGGCTCAGGCGGGTCTTTCTCGACCTGACGGGACTGCCGCCGGCTCCGGCGGATTCCGATGCCTTTGCAGCGGACCAAGCCCCCGGGGCGTATGAGCGGGTGGTGGAGCGTCTGCTCCAGTCGGAACGCTACGGGGAGCACTGGGCCCAGCAATGGCTCGACGTTGTCCGGTACGCCGACACGCACGGCTTCGAGGTAAACACAGAACGCCCAAACGCCTGGCCCTACCGCGACTACGTCATTCAGGCGCTGAACAAGGACACCCCCTACGACCAGTTCATCAAAGAGCAGCTCGCCGGTGATGCCCTCGGCAAGGATGCCGCAACCGGGTTTCTGGTCACAGCCTCCGTGCTGCTGCCGGGCCAGATCGGCCAGGACGAGCCCTCCAAGCGGCTGGCCCGCCAGGACGCGCTGGACGAAATCGTCGTAAACACCAGCCAGACTTTTCTCGGACTGAGCGTCGGCTGCGCACGCTGCCACGACCACAAGTTCGACGCGATTTCCGCCAAGGACTACTACGCACTCCAGGCTTTCTTCGCCGGCGTGGAATACCGCGACCGGGAGTCGCGCAGCCCCGAGGCGATTGCCGCAAAGCAGCAGGAAGCGGACTTGAAAATCCAAATCGCGGGGCATGACCGGCGTCTTGCAGCGTATGTCCCGCTGGCCCTCTCGGGGGCGAAACGGGCCGGCATCCACGCGAGGAAGAACACCGATAGGTTCACGCCGGCCACGGCGAAGCGCCTGCGCTTTACCATCCAGAAAACCAACTCGCTGGAGCCCTGCATCGACGAACTGGAGATCTTCAACACGACTGGCACAAACGTGGCGCTCGCAAAGGCCGGGGCGACAGTCACCGCCTCCGGCCAAAACAAGTCGCCCAACCGCCACGACCTCGCCTTCGTCAACGACGGTAAGTACGGAAACTCGAGCAGCTGGATGTCGAATGAAAACGGAAAGGGCTGGGTGGTCGTGGAGTTTCCAGAGCCCCAAATCGTTGACCGCGTCGTGTGGGGGCGGGATCGGGAGGGCAAACTTTCCGACCGGATCGCCACCGCCTACCAGGTCGAGGTGGCAGACGAATCCGGCACGTGGCGCCTCGTGGCCGACTCCACGGACCGGGCCGAGGCACAAAAGGGCACTACGCCGGAGGCAGATTTTTCCACGGCCGGACTCACCCCCGAACAAACCAAACAGGCAAACCTGCTGGTGTCCGAACGAAAGACACTCGACGCAAAATTGGCAGCGGCCGGCATTGCACAAAAGGTGTTCGCAGGGGCGTTTCGCACTCCGGACCAGATTCACCTGCTTTACCGTGGCGACCCGGAGCAGCCGAAGGATGAGGTCTCCCCTGCGGTGCTCAGCGCACTGGGGGCGGTGAGCCTGCCGGCGGGCGCGCCAGAACAGGAGCGCAGGGTTGCCCTCGCCAACTGGATTGCAGACGCACAAAACCCGTTGACCGCCAGAGTGATGGTGAACCGGATCTGGCAGGGCCACTTCGGCACCGGTCTGGTTGAAACTGCCAGCGACTTCGGAAGGATGGGCCTGCGTCCGTCCCATCCCGAGCTGCTGGATTGGCTGGCGCAGGAGTTCATGCGTTCGGGCTGGTCGATGAAAAGCCTCCACAAACAGATCGTCCTCTCGGCCACCTACCGCCAGGCCTCCACCGGAAACGCCATCGCCGAGGCGCGCGATGCCGACGCCCGCCTACTCTGGCGATTCCCCCCCAGACGCCTCACCGCCGAGAACATCCGCGACACGATCCTAGCGGTCAGCGGGCGCTTGGATCCTTCGATGTACGGGAGCGGCTTCAATCTCTTCAACCAGAGGGGCGGCCTGAGCGGCTTCAAACCGGTGGAATCCTTTTCCGGCAACGGCCTGCGCCGGATGGTTTACGCCCACAAGGTGCGGCGGGAGCCGGAGGCAGTGTTCGGCGCCTTTGACTGTCCGGACGCCGGCCAGAGCACCTCCCGCAGGCGTGAATCCACCACGCCCATCCAAGCGCTCAACCTGTTCAACAGCACGTTCACCCTCGAACAAAGCGAGGCGTTCGCAGCACGCGTGCGCAAGGACGCGGGCGAGGACCCCGCCCGCCAGATCCAGCACAGCTACCTGCTCGCGCTTGGAAGGAAGCCGACGCAGACGGAACTGGAGGAAGCCGCCCCAGTCGTCAGCGCACACGGCACAGGCGCCCTGTGCCGCGCCCTTTTCAACTGCAACGAATTCCTGTTCCTTCCCTGACCCCCTTTCCCCAAAAGAGCCATGAACCCACTGGATCCCGAACGTCTTTCCCTGCCCGGACGCGTGCTGCTCGACCGCCGCCAGTTTCTTTCCAACTCCGCAACCGCCCTCGGCTCCATAGCCCTGACCGACCTGCTCGGGGCGGACCGCTTGCTTGCAGCCCACGCCGCCCCGGCAATTGATCCAGCCCGGCCCTACTCCCCGCGACCCACGCATTTTCCTGCCCGCGCAAAAAACGTGATCGTCATCTTCTGCGCCGGCGCGGTGAGCCAGCTCGAGACATGGGACTACAAACCGGAACTCATCAAATGGGATGACAAGCCGCTCCCCGGCGGACCGGCGGTGACCTTTCAGGGGCCGGCCGGCAATCTGGCGCGCCCCCAATACGAGTTCCGGCCGCGTGGAAAATCCGGCAAATGGGTGTCCGACCTGATTCCCCATCTGGCGGAACTGACCGACGACATCGCGTTTGTGCAGTCCCTCACCAGCAAAAGCAACACGCACGGCCCCGCGGAAAACTTCCTTTCCACCGGCTTTAATCTGGATGGGTTTCCCAGCCTCGGTTCGTGGGCCACCTATGCGCTGGGGAGCGAAAACCAGAACCTGCCGGCCTACGTCGCAATCCCCGATCCCCGCGGTGTCCCGCAAAACGGAGCGAACAACTGGGGGCCCGGCTTTCTGCCCGCAGCCTTTCAGGGAACGACCATGAGTTCGCTGGAGCCAATCCGCCACCTTTCGGCTGCCGGCGTTTCCACCGAGGCGGATGCGGCTGCAAAATCGCTTTTGCAGCGGCTCAACGCCCGGCATCTGGAACTTAATCCTGGCAACGGCAAGCTGGCGGCCCGGATCGCCAGCTACGAACTGGCGGCCCGGATGCAGTTGAGTGTGCCTGAGCTCAGCGACTTGAGCACCGAGCCGGAGCACATCCTGAAGGCCTACGGCGCGGACGACACCCAAAACAAGGACAAGGCCGGTTTCGCAAAGAACTGTATCCTCGCGCGGCGGCTCATTGAGAAGGGAGTGCGTTTCGTGCAGCTGTTTAACGGCGCCTATGCAAGCGGCGGCAAGCTTAACTGGGACGGACACAACGCACTGAAGGAGCAATACGACATCCACGCCAACGTCCTCGACCAGCCGGCAGCCGCCCTGATCCGCGACCTCAAGCAGCGCGGGTTGTTGGAGGAAACCCTGGTGGTGTGGTGCACCGAGTTTGGCCGGATGCCATTTTTTCAAAAAGGTGCAAAAGGCCGGGACCACAATCCCGACGGGTTCACCTGCTGGTTGACCGGGGCGGGCGTCAAGGGCGGGGTAAGTCACGGCGAGACCGACGAGCTCGGACGCAAAGCCGTCAAGGACGTCCACCCGCTCTACGACTTCAACGCGACAATTCTCCACCTGCTAGGCCTCGACCACGAAAGGCTAACCTTCGAACACAACGGGGTGCAGCGGCGCCTAACCAGCGTCGAGGGCAATGTGATACGCGAGGTTTTGAGTTAGCCCGACAACTGTTCCAGCTTCCAGCTGGGCTGCGACTCACCCCCCTACGGAGCGGCCGGCGGCTGGCTGGTGAGCGCCGGTTCCAGCGAACCTTCGAGCATCCGGGCGCTCATCCGGTTCCACTGCGCCTCCATCTCCAGCAACCGCTCTGGGTTGGCCGCCGCCAAGTCCCGGGCCTCGGCCCTGTCGCCCTTCAAATAGTACAGCTCACCGGCCTTCCCGTTGAGCGCCACCCATTTCCAGTCGCCCAGACGAAACGCCCGATTTCCCTCGTGCGCCCACCACAAGGGCCGGTTCGCAAGCGGTCGGTTGTCGCGGATCACCCACGAAATGTCCACTCCATCAGAGGGTGGAACCACCTGTTCTCCTACTTTTTTGGGCCAGGGTACACCGGCCAGCCGCAGAAGCGTGGGCGCGATGTCGACGACATGCACCGGCTGCTCGCGAATCTCCCCCTTGCCCTTGATCCCAAACGGCCAACGCACAATGAGAGGCGTGGAAATTCCCCCCTCATGCACAAAGGTCTTCGAATAACGCAGCGGCGTGTTTGCGAGATTCGCGCCCTGCGCCTCCAGACACAAATAGGACTGCGC
>CANJYI010000167.1 GCA_947478975.1 Chthoniobacteraceae bacterium | reverse complement strand
GCTACGGATGTTTTTGGGGACGGTTTCCCACGGCGATGCCGTGGGCTGGCGAGGGAAATGCACCTTCGGTGCGCCGGAAGGGGACACCCCAAACCAAACGGCCCGCGTCCCCACCCGGACACGCCCCAACGGGGCACCCCCTTCGCCGCCCATGGCAACGCCGTGTAAACCCGCGCTCTATCCCTCAGCCACCGGTGCTGGATACACCGCCACCCCCTCCCTCGAACCTCTCGAAGAGCTGCGTTCTGACTTCACACTTTTTTCCGGGCTCGACCACCGCGCAGGCGGCGGCCACGGAAACTGGCCGAACTTTTTGTCCGGAAAAAAAACGGGGACGTCTCCCTCGACCAGCGTGTCGCCGCGCGCCTGGGGGATCCCGCCCGCTTCTCCTCGCTAGCACTCAGTGCGGGCTCGGGCGCGCCGAACATGAGTTTTCTCCGAGGCAGCGTCGCCATCCCGGCCATCGAGCGCCCAAGCGTGCTCTACCGCAAACTCTTTGCTTCAGAGTCAGACCGGCAGCGCACGGACTACCTGCTGCGCTCGGGACGCAGCTCCCTGGATTTCGTGCTCGAACACGCCAAAAGCCTCGGCAGCGCACTCAACGCCCCCGACCGTGCCAAGCTCGAGGAATACTTCACCTCCATCCGCGAGGTGGAAGCCCGCGTCGGGCGGCAGATCGCGCGGAGTCAAGACCCGGTTCCCTCGGTCACCTACAGGCTGCCTGCGGCGGATCCGGTCGCGCCCAATCTCATGATTGAATGTGAGTCGGTCATGTTCGACCTGATGGCGCTTGCCCTCCAGTCCAATTCGGCGCGCGTCCTTTCGCTTGTGCTGCCGGGCGGCGGCCAAGTCTTCACCCTCGAGGGCAAGATGCTCAAAAATGGCTACCACGCCCTTTCGCATCACGGGAACGATCCGGAGAAAATCGCCGAGCTCATTCAGATCGACCGCGAAAACATGCGCTGCCTCGCCAGCTTCCTCAAAAAGCTCAAGTCCTTCCCCGACTGGGACGGCAAGACCCTCCTGGACAATACCCTGGTGCTTTTCGGGACCGGCATGGGCGACGCAAGCCGACACTCCAACGACGATTTGCCCACCCTCCTCGCCGGCGGCGGCTTCAAGCACGGCCGCCACCTGGCCTTCAGCCGCAACGCGCCGGAGCAGGACCAACGCCTGCTCGGCGACCTCTTTATTTCCATGGAACGCCGCCTGGGACTGGAGAGCAGCTCCTTTTCCAACTGGCCCTCGGGCCATGAGGAGTCAGCGAAAAAGCGCCTTTTACGGGGCACCCCGCGGGCAGTTATCCCGACTTTCTGCGCCCAACGCACTGGAGCAGGTACGGTAGCAGCTGCTTTTTGCGCGACACCACTCCGGCGAGTTCCCAGATGAAAGGCGAGGTCTCCGGGTAGTCGATCGTGCTCAGGAAGGAGTCCTCGCCGCGGACCAAGAGCAGGGAGGTTTGCTCGTTGATGTCGGTGACCAGCAGCGCCGAGAAGACCAGCTTCTTCTCAGTACGTTGCGCCTCCAGTTCCTCCAGAAGAGCATCGCGCTTTTCCGCAAAATGCGCAAACGACAGCTCCTCGATCTGCGCCACGCTGAAGCGGTACCCGTTTTCGACGTACACCTTCGAGTCCGCCCCGACGGCCTGCTTGGGGGTCATGGTCAGCAGGGGGGAGCCGACCGCAAAGATTTCGGCGGCCAGCTGGCCGGGGTCGACCTCGGCGATGGCCGACAGGTGCTCGAGCAGGCGCCGGTCGGTGGCGGTGGTCGTCGGAGAGCTCAGGTTGAGTGTGTCGGAGATGAGCCCCGCCATGAGCAGACCGGCGATGGTCTTTGGGATCGGCACGCCCGCGTTCTGGAAGCAGAGGGCGACGATGCTGCTGGTGGAGCCCACCGGGTTGTTCCAGAAGTGGATCGGCGTGTGGCTCGCAAAGCCCCCCAGCTTGTGGTGGTCCAGGATTTCAATGATGGGCACCTCGGCCGCGCCGCGCACCGCCTGCGTCAGTTCGTTGTGGTCCACCAAAATCAGCTGCCGCGGCACGGGTTTGATGAAGTCCGATTTGGAAAGAATCCCGACCAGGCAGTTTCCATCGTTGAGGACCGGAAAGACGAACTGGCCGCTTTGGGCCGCCACCTGCCGCGCGTCCTCCAGCGGCGTTTCGCTGTGGAACGAGACGTACTCGGTCTGGATCATCCGGTCCACGCGGACCGCCCCGCGCGAGAGCAGCACTGTCGTGGCGGTGTCGTGCGGCGAGGCAATCAGCGTGACCCCCGCCTTTGCCGCCGCTTCGCGTACCCCGTCGCTGATGCCCAGGCCGCCGGTGACCACGATCGCCTTCACATTTTCCTCGATCGCCATTTCCTGAATATGGGGCCGGTCCCCGACAAACAGGATCACCGAGCGGTCCGTGTACCGGCGCAGCCGCGGAATGAAGGAGTCCTGTGCCATGGCGCACACCATCAAAAGGTGTTCGCAGGGGTCGGTGTGGAGGGTGCCGGCCACGAGCGTCCCGCCGAAGGTCTCGACGATGTCGGCCACCGAAGCCGTCACCAGGCGCGCGGCGTTCGCCTCGTCCCGAGAGGGAAACAGGTGTTGGGTGATTTTGAAGGCGCTGAGCAGGCCGAGGCACAGGTTGCCTCCGTCGACGACGGGGAGTCCGCGCAGCCCCTTCTGGTCGATCAAATGGATCGCGTCGTACACCGGCGAGTCCGCCTGCACGGAGATGACCTTGTGCTGCATGACGTCGCACACCTTGGGGGAAAGGTCGGTGACCAGCATGGGGGCGGGGTGCCCGAACTTGCGCAGCACGTAATCAATCCGCTCGTTGGTGTTGCCGCAACGCGCCGCAACCACCTCGGGGTGGCCGGTGATCCTCTTGAATTCTGCGTACCCGATGGCAGAGCAGATGGAGTCCATGTCGGGGTTGCGGTGGCCGATGACGATCGTTTGCATGAATAAGTGAATCGGGAGTGAGGCGCGGCGCGGTTCCGGGGAAAGGGGGGCAGACTCTGATCCGGAAATTTGCGGGAATGAAGAAGGAAGTTGCACTTCCCCCCCAAGGAACGTTGTGCCCGCCTTCCTTTAGGGCCACGCCCGCCCAGTTGACCCTTCCCTGATTGGGCATTACCCTCCTGCACCTTTCGCCGGGATCCGTTCCGGCACCGCCCCATCCCGTCATGAGCCAAAATTACAAAGACACCCTGCTGCTTCCCAAGACCGATTTCCCGATGAAGGCGGATCTGGTCAAGCGTGAGCCCGAACGCCTCGCCAAATGGGAGGCCGCCGGCCTCTACGAGCAGATTCTGGCCGCCCGTGCCGGCCTTCCCTCCTTTGTGCTGCACGACGGCCCGCCCTTTGCCAACGGGGACGTCCACATGGGCACCGCCCTCAACAAGGTGCTCAAGGACCTCATCGTCAAATCCCGCAGCATGGCCGGGTTCCGCGCCCCCTACGTTCCCGGCTGGGATTGCCACGGCCTGCCCATCGAATTCAAGGTCGTCAAACAGCAGCAGGGGCTGGCTCCCGCTGAAATCCGCCGTCGCTCCGCCGAGTACGCCTCCAAGTACGTGGACATCCAGCGCGGCCAGTTCCGCCGTTTGGGGGTGCTGGGTGACTGGGAAAAGCCCTACCTGACGATGGCCGCCGAGTACGAGGCGGACGTTCTGCGCGCCTTCGCCGGGCTCATTGACAAGGGGCTCATTTACCGCAGCAAGAAGCCTGTCTATTGGAGCACCGGCGCACAGACGGCCCTCGCCGAGGCCGAGGTGGAGTATGCGGACCGGGAAGACCCTGCCATTTTTGTGGAGTTCGCCGCGCTCAGCGGCCCTCTCGCCGGACGCGCCGGGTTGGTGATCTGGACCACCACTCCCTGGACGCTTCCCGCCAACGTGGCTATCGCGCTCCATCCGCGCGAGCGCTACGGAGTGTACGCGGTCCAGCTCGCAGGGGCCGCGCGCACGCTGTTGGTGGCTGAGAAACTCTTCGAAGCCTTCTGCCAACAAACCGGGGCCCTGCCCACGGCCGAAGGGCCGGCGGAATCCTTTTTGGGAGCCGAACTAGCCGGTTCGGAGGCGCAGCACCCCTTCCTGCAACGCACCTCCAAGGTCATCACCGCCGAATACGTCACCATGGACACCGGCACCGGCCAGGTGCACACCGCCCCGGGCCACGGCGCGGACGACTACTCCGCCGGGGTCCAGCACGGGCTGCCCATCCTGTCGCCCGTGGACGAGCAGGGGCGCTTCACCGACGAGGTGGGCGTTCCCGAATGGGAGGGGTTGCTGGTGTTCGATGCGAACCGCAAGGTGATCGAACGGCTTGTCGAACTGGGCGCCCTCCTTGGGGAGCAGGCTTACCAGCACAGCTACCCGCACTGCTGGCGCTCCAAGACGCCCATCATTTTCCGCGCCGTCGAACAATGGTTCATCCGCGTGGACGCCATCCGAGCCGACGCGCTCAAGGCGATCGACGGAGTCGAATGGCTTCCGCTTTGGGGGCGCAACCGCATGGCGGGAACTGTGGAGGCGCGCGCGGACTGGTGCATTTCCAGGCAGCGCACCTGGGGGGTGCCGGTGCCCGTCTTCTACCTTGAAAATGGCGAACCCATCCTAGATGCCGCGGTGGCCCGCAAGGTGGCCGACATCACCGCCTCCCACGGCACGAACGCCTGGTTTGAACAGGAGGACTCCTGGTGGGTCGACCAACTCGGACTGCCCGCCGGAGCGACCCGCCGGCTCGACACCCTCGATGTGTGGATCGATTCGGGCGTCTCCCATCTGGCAGTGCTGCGCCGCCACCCCGAACTGTGCTTCCCGGCGGACGTCTACATCGAGGCGACCGACCAGCACCGCGGCTGGTTTCAGTCCTCGTTGCTGACCTCCGTCGCGCTCTGCGGCGAGGCGCCCTACAAGACCGTCATCACCCACGGCTTTGTCGTCGACAAGGACACGCGCAAGAAGGTTTCCAAATCCGCCCAGGGCACCTACGCGAAGCCGATGGACGCCGCCCACTTTGTGGACAAGTACGGCGCGGACGTCGTCCGTCTGTGGGCCTCCAGCGTGGAGTTCACCCACGAGGTGCCTTTCTCCGAGGAATCCTTTGCGCTGCTTACGGACGCCTACCGGCAGTTCCGGAACGTGCTGCGCATCCTGCTGGCCAACCTGCACGACCTGCCCAAGGGGTACGACTCGCTTGAAGGCGCGACGCTGCTGGACCGCTGGCTCCTGAGCCGGCTTCAAGCGGTCATCGAAACTTGCACGGACGCCTACCACGTCTTCGATTTCCGCAAGGTCTTCCAGACGCTCAACCAGTTCTGCACCGTGGACCTGTCCGCCTTGTACGTGGACATGACCAAGAACCGCCTCTATTGCGAGCGCGCCGACGCCCCCCGGCGGCGGGCGACGCAGGTCGTGATGGCGCGTGCGTTCGACGCAGTGTGCCGGTTGCTCGCCCCGATTCTGGCCTACACCGCCGACGAAGCCTGGGAGTTTGCCGGGCATGCGACTTCGGTGCACACGGCGGTTTTCCCGAAGGCGGATCCGACGCTCCGGGACAAGGCGGTGGAGGCGCACTTTGAACAATGGCTCGAACTGCGTTCGGTCCTGGCGCAGGCCATGGAACCGGCGCGCAAGGAGAAGCTCGTGGGCAACGCCCAGGAGGCCTCGGTGGAAATCGAGGTCGCCGACGAAGCGCTGCTCGCCGGAACGGTGGGCAGGGAAGAGGAGTTGGAGGAGGTGCTGCTGTTGAGCCATCTCGTGATCCGCAAGGGTGATCGGACTGCAGCGCAGGTTCGGGCCAACCCGGACAAGCGCTGCTCCCGTTGCTGGCGGCACAAGCCCTCAGTGGGGCGTTCCACATTGCACTCGGAGCTCTGTGACCGGTGTGAGGACGTCCTGGAAAATTCCGCGCTATGAGTACGGCTCCCGCGGAAAACGCAGGCGCTCCGGAGGCGCACCCTCCGGTCGCTGCGCCCAAATGCTGCACTGGCGCTTGGTTTGCAGCCGCCGCGCTGGTGCTGTTTTTGTATGCGCTGGATCAAGCGACGAAGCTCTGGACTGCGGGTCTCGATCTGGGGCGTCCTGGTTGGCCGGTGCTGCCGCAGCATGTGCCGTTGGGCGGGCATATTCCGGTGTGGGGCGAGACGTTTGAGTGGGTGCATTTCAGCAACACGGGGGCGGCCTTCGGGATCATGCACGACAGCAACCGGTTCTTCATCGGCCTGTCGTTTGCAGCCCTGTGCGGGCTGGCTTGGGCGCTGCGGCGGAACCTGTTTCCCGGCCGGCTCAACCTTGTGGCTATCGTGCTGCTCCTTCCCGGAATTCTGGGCAACCTGACCGACCGGCTGCTCCACGGGTACGTGGTGGACTTCCTGCTGTTTGACTTCGGCTTCTGGCCCTT
>CANJYI010000166.1 GCA_947478975.1 Chthoniobacteraceae bacterium | reverse complement strand
CTTAAGGCCGCGGACCTCCGGGCGCACGCTCCCCATCCCGCGGACCTCCGGGCGCACGCTCCCCATCCCGCGGACCTCCGGGCGCACGCTCCCCGTCCCGCGGACCTCCAGGCGCACGCTCCCCGTCCCGCGGACCTCCAGGCGCACGCTCCCCGTCCCGCGGACCGCCAGGCGCACGCTCCCCATCCCGCGGACCTCCAGGCGCACGCTCCCCATCCCGCGGAACAACCCGAGGCCGTTCACCCTCAGCAGAATGGCCGGGCACGGTTACGCGGTTACGCTCCACCTCTTCGCGTAATTTCCGCAGTTCCCGTTCCAAGCGTTCCACCGCCTCAATTCCGGGAACCTGAAGCGGTCCAGCCTCGCCTGCTTTATCCAAACGTTCCCCCACCCTCCGCCTGACCTCATTGGCCGATTTTGCTACTTCCGCAGCCCTCAGCCTCGCCTTCTCCGCCGCCTCTCGGAGATTCGGAAGACCTCCGGAGCCCTCCTTCATCCATCCAAACGGCAGCCAGGGACCATGTCCCGGGCTGGAGACGTCCTCATCCCGTTCTGCAAGCGTGACTTCCATTGATGTTTCTCTGCCCTCGTGAACAATTCCAAAGCGTACCTGGTCACCGGTTTTGCGTGAGCGCGTCAGTTTTCGAAGTTGGTCCTGAGTGGCGAGCAACTGGTCGTCGAAACGCAACAGGATGTCGTCCTTGCGGATCCCTGCCTTTTCCGCGGGCGAATCCTTGAGGACCTCAGTCACCACCAGTCCCATTCCCTTGGGGATGGGGAGGTGCTTGCCCAAAACCTCCGGGACATCCTCGACGACGAGTCCCGCATACGTGACCTTCTCGATCCGCGTGGGCGCCGGATGCAGGCTCATCGCCATCTTCCTCCCATCGGGGAAAGGCAGGGGGATTGGGGGCATTTTTCCCTCCTGTCCCTCGTTGGTGACGGTGTGCAGCTTGCCATCCGGACCAACCGTGGTGACTGTCACCTTTTGCTTGGTGCCATCCGAGCTGAGCGTCACGGCTGAGGACTGGGTAACCGGTTTGCCGTCCCGACCGGTCGCTGAGACTTTGATGCTGACATTGCCCACGGCCTCCGTCGACGTGGTGCTTGTTGCGCCCCCGCTCGAGGCTTGGGTAGCAGCGGCTGCTTTTGTCTCGTCGGCTGCCTTGGAGACGCCTCCAGCCAGTGCGAGCATCGCGCCCACACAGGCGCGAACCTTGGTGTATTGCCGGTTCTTTTTCATAATTTTGCGTTCCTCAGAAAATCTCGAGTGGCACGGCCACATAACTCTGGCTCGTCCGCTCCGAAAGCACCCTTGCATCGGGAGCGTCCCCCGCCGCATCCCACATCCTGTGCACAAAAGTAACGAGCACGATGCGGTACGCTCCGCTTTGCGTGGGCGTCGTCCCGGCATCCTGCAGAGCCACGACATCGGTGGTCTCGAGCACGTCATCCGCGGTGTTTACGTTTGGTTCATCCTCCAATGCTGAGGCCGCCAGTAGACTAAGTTCAGCAGCCGTCTCTTTTGATTCCCCTCCGGCCCCCGCCCACCAAAACCCCAACGGCACCGCGGTTACGAGTATTGCGGCCGCCGCCAGCCACAACCGCACTCGGATGGAGCGCCGCCGGGATTCCTCCATCCGGACAAAAAGATTCTGCCGCAGATTTAAAGGAAGTTTAGCGGGTCCGACCTCACGCAGAAAACGCTCCACGGCATCAGGGTCTTCCCCCCGCTCAGAGTGCAGTTTGTTCATGGCTTTTTTTGTTCCACGAATTTCTCCTCGCCGGCCAAAACTGCCCGCAGATCCCTGAGACCGTAACGGTAACGGGACGCCGCCGTGGAAGGGTTGATGCCCAGGGTGGTTGCGATTTGCTCAAAGGTGAGTTCCCCCCAGATTTTGAGCAGCACCACTTCCGCATACTCAGGAGGGATTTTACGCAATTCGCCCTCAATCGGGACAGACTCGCACCGGTGACCTTGAAACCAATCCTCCGCGGGGAGGTGCTCCAGCCACGCACCATCCCGCTGGAGGCGGCGCTGGTTTCGCCTCGCAAGATCAATCGCGCGGCGACGGACCGTGGCAAAGACCCGAGCCGGCTCAGGCAACCGCCCTCCCTCACGTCTCCAGACATCAAGCAGGGCTTCCTGAAACACGTCGTGGGCGTCTTGCTCGGAGCGCGTTTGCTGTCGGGCAAACAGGAGCAACCGCGGGCCGTTGTCGGCAACCCACTGATGCCAGTCGCTGGAGGGAAGATGGTCGGGCACGGGAGCAGCATGATTCTACCCTCTACAGCGAAACCACCGTTCGAATTTATTTCGGTCACCCGTTTTTTTTCGCGGGAGGGCAAACACCTCCCCGCTCTTCGCCCCACTATTTCAGCTCCCCCAACGCCTCTGCAGCGCGGTTGCCCGCAAAAGAGCTCGTGCAAAACGGACCCCTCGGTAAGCCAAATGGGACGGCCGTCACCCGACTCGCAGGTGCTTGCGCGGGGGCAGCAGCGGCCCGCGGAGTGGGAAGCGTTGGCGGATCCCGCCCACTAAAACTCCGGCGCTTTCTCGAGATTGGCGATCCCAAAGCAGCAACCCCTTTCTCCGTACTCGGGCGTGCCAGAAGCCGTGTCGGTATTTCTTCCGACATGGCAAGTCGACGGATTACCGTAGGGTAGTGAATGGTCGGTGCTCTCACGCCCCATCCGGCCCCTCTGTTTGCTCGTCCTGCCGTTATGCTTCGCGCCTGCGCTTTCGCCCCAAGCCACAGTTTCTCTAACTCCCTCCGTCAGCAAAAAACCTCTCCCCTCCTGAAGAACATGTCCCCCTCGCTCCGAACCCTGCTGCTCCTGAGCTTGACGCTGCCCACACTACAAGCCCAACAACTGCCGCCTCTGCCCGAGGGAGGCACGCTGCCCCCCAAAGCCTCCGACAAGCCACTCCGGGTCCAACCGAACGCCGGCAACCCCAAGGAGGTCATTCCCGTCCCGGAACAGTTCCGAAAGCCTGCGTTGGTCTATTCCCCGGATTTGGCTCTGAAAACCTTCACAGTGCCCGAGGGTTTTCATGTGGAACTGGTTGCGGCCGAGCCCACGGTGCAGTCCCCAGTAGCCATCAACTTCGATGAGAACGGACGCCTCCTTGTGGTGGAAATGCAGGGCTACATGCAAGACCTCGGGGGCAACGGGGAAGATTTGCCCGTCGGCCGAATCAAACGGCTCGAGAGTTCCAAAAGGGACGGAGTTTACGACAAGGTTACTGTGTTTGTGGATCATCTCGTAATGCCCCGGGCGGTGATGCCTTTTGGGGACGGCGTGCTCGCCGTGGTCCCCCCCAATCTCATTTATTATCGGGACACCAATGGCGATGGCGTCGCCGACGAGAGCACGGTGATCGATGACAAGGTGGGCCAGCAGGGAGGGCAACCCGAGCACATGCCAAACACCCCGATCTGGGCGTTGGACAACTGGATCTACCTCTCCCAACACGGGACGCGCTACCGGTTTTCAGACGGCCAATGGACCAAGGACAGCGTTGCGTCTCGTGGGCAGTGGGGGCAGTCCATGGATAATGAGGGACGCCTTTTCAGCAACACAAATGGGAGCCTCTTGAATGTGCACTATCTGCCTCCTTCGCACTACGCGCGGAGCCCGCGCTTTGAATCCCCCGAGGGTTTGTTTGCACAGATCATGAAGAGCGGCACCGTGTGGCCCACCGCCGCCTCTCGCGGTTTTCAGAGTGGCTTCCGGGAATCGTTGGTGCGCAAGGAGAACAGTACGCTCGTCAACGTCACTGCGGCCTGCGGGCCTGGAATTTATCGTGGAAACCTTTTCCCCGCCGAATTTCAAGGCAACGCATTCGCCTGCGAGCCCGCAGGCAACCTCGTGAAACGGATGCTTTTGAGCGAAGAAAACGGCCTTCTTTCCGCCACCAACGCCTACGACCAGCGCGACTTTTTCACCTCAAGCGACGAGCGCTTCCGGCCTGTCAATGTGAACGTCGGTCCCGAGGGGGCTCTTTACGTGACGGACATGTACCGCGGCATCATCCAGCACGCGTTTTTTATGACGCCGTATCTCACAGACTACATCCGTATCCGGCAATTGGAGCAGCCGATCGATATGGGCAGAATTTGGCGAGTGGTGCCCAACAACGCACGGCCACAGCCTGTGGTCTTGCCACAGAAACCGGCGGAAGTGGTGGCTTATCTCTCTCACCCCAACGGGTGGGTTCGGGACACTGCGCAGCGTCTCCTCGTGTGCGCGGGCGACACGAAGGTCAAACCGGCGTTGCATGAACTCCTCGCGCAAAAAGACCAGTCGCTTGCCCGTCTGCACGCCTTCTGGACGCTTGAAGGGCTTGGGGAATTCAACGCCAAAAAGGATCCCGACGCCCTGCATTCCCTGCGTCCTTTCCTGAGGGACCCCGACCCGCGCCTCCGTGCCGCCGCGGTGAGACTGAGCGATGTCAGCATGAGCCGCGAATTGCTCCCGCTCGCGGCCGACCCGGACGCCAAGGTTCGCGGCGAAGTCGCCTTCCGTCTGGCCTCGTTGCCTGGCGAGGACATTCAGAGCACCCTGATGCGCCTGGCCATCACCCAGCCGCATCCCTTTGTTTCCGACGCCCTCATTTGCGGTTACGCTGGCCGGGAAAGCGATCTCATGGCCTCCTTGCTTGCCCAACCCGAGTTGGTGGGAAGGGAGGCAAACATCGAAACCTTGATCAAGAATCTCGCTCGCTGCGTGATGGCAAGGAAACGCCCTGGCCAGGTAGCGCTCTTGCTCGACCTTGCTGCAAAGCAGAAGTTTCGCACCCCTTTATCAAAGGCAATGCTTTCGGGAATCGCGCCCGACTTGGCTCGTCTGCGCCGCGAACCTCCCCAGCGATTCATTCTCCTGAATGAGGAACCTGCCTTGCTCGGACTATTGGAGGCGGATCCAAATAAGACGTTAAAGGAAACTTCTGAGGGCCTCCTTTTGATGTTAGCCTGGCCCGGAAAACCCGGCTTCACACCTCCCCCGCCGGTGGCCGCCCTGACCCCCAAGGAACAGGAGCTTTTCGCCAAGGGAAAGGAACTCTACACCACCATCTGCATGGGATGCCACCAACCCTCTGGGTTTGGAGCTGAAGGAATCGCTCCGCCTTTGGTGGACAGCGAATGGGTTCTGGGTGCCCCGGACCGGATTGTTCGAATCCTGCTGCATGGCGTGACTGGCCCGATCCGGGTGAACAACCGGACGTTTGCGCTTGAGATGCCGCCTTTGGGTGGAGTGCTGGACGATGCGTCTGTGGCGGCCACCCTCACCTACATCCGGCGGGAATGGGGACACACCGCCTCGGCGGTCTCCCCGGCGCAGACCACCTCGATGCGCGCCAGCATCGGCGACCGAACCGCGCCATGGACCGAAGGCGAGCTTTTGGCTCCCTTGACGGTCAGAAAATGACCCCGCACGGAATCACTCCACACGGCAGCGCATCAGACGGGGATACGGTCTCCTGCACAAATTTGGGGTGCCGCGGCAATGCAGACCTTCTCTCCATGCGTACGTAAAAAGGGATTCCTATCAATTCCACCACCCCCCCTACCACCCCTACCCCCCAAACCGCCAACAGACAAAAACCGCCAGTTCGATCACAAAATTTTTCCGGGTATTTCGGGGGGAATGACCACTGATGGATACCTCCCGGGCGAGTCCGTGGCCGCCTCCAAAAAGCTGAAGGGAAAAACCGAGATAAATCCCTCTACCCAATGAGGGCGAACCCACTCACCGCACAATCCGTCATGCGCAGTGAGAGAGTTCCTGAGTCGAGGCACGAGCGAGGGATGGTGAAGGTCAGATACGAACCGTTTTGCTCAGGGTTTGCGACGCTTTGCCAGTCCTTCGCGTTTGCCGAGACAGAGAGGCCGGTGGGTTTGTTTGAAATGGATGCCATGAGGACGACGCAGCGCCTTGCCTTTCCTTTGGCAAGCTGGAGAGGGAACCCGTAGGCGAGCTTTCGCACATAGGTCCAATAGTTCAGGCACCATGCAGCCTGCGTGGTGCGGCGGTGAGGTTCGTCGCCCTCTCCGACAAGCACCTTCCACAGCAGGTCGTCTCGATTTTCAAAGGGCAGCAGCAACGGCTTGGCTCTCTCTGTAACCTCGGGTTCGGAGAGCCTGTAACCCTCAGGATCGCCCATATGGCGGAAAATACGGCCCACAAGTCGACCTGCTATCAAATCGACTCTCAGAAAACGCAGTCGGGAGTTGAGTTTCGAAGCAAACTCAACAAAATGCCTCGTCAGCAGAATCTGTGGGTAAGCTCCGGTTCAGGAAGCGCGCCAAGATTATGATATAAAGAGACTTGCAGCGCTTGGAAAGTGCGCAGCCCATAGGCTCTACGTTTCACAAGGTTGCACTTGAGATTCAAGCCCTCCACCACT
>CANJYI010000165.1 GCA_947478975.1 Chthoniobacteraceae bacterium | reverse complement strand
TCGATGTCCTGGGTCGCCCCCTTTGCGTCTTCCACGGTGATCTTGACCCCGGCATCCGTCGCGGCGGTCTTGACCGTCTTGTGGGAGGTGAGGACTTTGACGCCCTGCTTTTGAAAGGATTTTTCCAGCGCCTGCGAAACCTCGGTGTCTTCGACCGGCAGCAGGTTGGGAAGCATTTCCACCACCGTCACCTTGGTGCCAAAGGCGTTGTAGAAGTAGGCGAACTCCACTCCGATCGCGCCGGCGCCGATGACCACGAGGCTCTTGGGCTGCACTGGCAGGATCATGGCCTCCTTGCTGGAGATGACGGTCTTGCCGTTGAAGGGGAACCCAGGCATCGGCCTGGGCAGGCAGCCCGTGGCGACCAAAATCTTGGGAGCGCTGTGGGTTTCGACCTTGCCGTCTGCCGCCTTGACAGTCACAGAGCCGGCTTTTTCCAAAGAGGCCTCGCCGCGGATGTAATCCACTTTGTTCTTCTTAAAGAGGAACTCGATGCCCCCGGCGTTCTTGTCCGAGACGTCCCTCGAGCGGCTTACGATCTTGGTCCAGTCGAAGGAGACGTTGTCCGCCTTGATGCCAAATTCAGCAGCCCGGTGGGCGAAAATGTGGTAAAGCTCTGCGTTGCGGAGCAGCGACTTGGTGGGAATGCAGCCCCAGTTTAAACAGGTTCCACCGGCTCGTTCCTTTTCCACGCAGGCAACCTTTTTTCCCAGTTGCGCGGCGCGGATGGCGGCCACGTAGCCGGCGGGGCCGCCGCCGATGACGATCAGATCGTAGTTCATAAAACCAAGACCATGGCGGTTCGACCAACAGGGGTCAACCCCGCACCCGCTGCTCCGGAGGCGGCCTTACTTCTTGGCTTTCTCGCGCTCCGCGGCCTGCTTGGTTTCGACGAACTTCTTTTCCTTTTCGACCATCACCTCGGGAACCTCCGCGGGGGTGATGTTGTCGCTCTCAAGTTTCTCGCTTGGGGGGATGGTGCGCAGGAGGATCCCGCGGTACCAGACGAGGTCGCCGTGGTCCTGGAGGCTCAGGAAGGCGCCCCGTGCCGAAAGGGTGCCCCCGCGCACTCGCAAAAGCTCGACTTCCGCCGCCCACTTTGGATTCGAGTAGTCAAAGTCCACCACCTTTTCGCCGTTGAGCCAGTGTTGGATCACCGTGCCTTTGCAAACGATGCGGCCCTGGTTCCATTCGCCCTGTGCACGGGTGGCGTCCTTGGCTGGCGGCATGCAGTAGTAGACCGACGCGGCGCTGGTGCGCGGGTTGCGCCCGTCGGGGTGCCCCTGGTTGTGGAGAACTTGATATTCGTACTGGCCTGGGCGGTAGTAGACGCCGCTGTTGCCCTTTTCCGAAATCTTCCATTCAAAGCGCAGCTCAAAGTCGTCTGGAATGGGCTTTGCCTTGTAGACCAGACCGCCGCCCTTTTCCTTGCGGAAGATCGCGCCGTCTTCGAAGACCCAGTTTCCCTTTTGCTCCCAGCCGGCGAAATCCGTGCCGTTGAAAAGGGATTCAAAGGAAAGCGCCTTTTCCTCGGAGGAAAGGGGGGCCTGGGCGAGGAGCGCCGGCGCAAACAGGGCTGCGCACGCGAAAAGGGGGACGAGGGCTGGGAGTTTCATGGAGGGTAGGTTGTTCAGGCGACATGAGAGCCAAGAGCCGCATGGCCCGCAAGAAATTGCTTCCGGGGAAGAGGACGGCACAAGAAACCGGACGCCCTTTTTACGGGGCGGCCGGTGCTTTGCTTCAGACTGTTTTGCCGGTTAGGGCTGGGTCGCGATCACCTTTTCGGAGATGACGGTTTCCGAACTGGCCACCGGCTTGGACTCCGAAGGCTTTGCCGCCGGCGGGCGGGGTTGTACCGCCCAGAAGGCCTTCGAAAAAGTCGGCCAGTCCGCGAGGATTTCGCTGCCGCGCGCACTTCCCGTGTTCGCGACGTGCTTGGAAACCAGCTCGTGCAGGATCACTTCCGTGGTCGCATCGAGCCGCTCGATGACGATCAGGCCCGGGTTGTACAGGTCGGCAAAGCGCTCGCTGGTATCCAGCACGAAAGCCATCCCGCCGGTCATCCCCGCGCCGAAGTTTTTTCCGGTGTCCCCGAGCACGACGATCGTGCCGCCGGTCATGTATTCGCACCCGTGGTCTCCGATACCCTCGATGACCGCGACCGCTCCGGAGTTGCGCACCGCGAAGCGCTCTCCTCCTCTTCCGTTGGAGAAGAGGCGGCCGCCCGTGGCGCCGTAGAGGCAGGTGTTGCCCACGATGGAGTTGAGGTGGGGCTGGAAACGGTGCTTGAGGGGTGGGCGCACGACGATCTCGCCGCCGCTCATGCCCTTGCCCACGTAGTCGTTGGCTTCCCCGGTGAGCACGAGACGCACGCCGGGCGCGAGGAAGGCTCCAAAGCTCTGCCCCGCACTGCCTTCGAGAAGGAGCTCCAGGGTGCCTTCCGGCAGCCCCGCGTCCCCCCATTGGTAGCCGATTTCTCCGGAAACCTTCGTCCCAACGGAGCGGTTGGTGTTGTGCACTTTGTACTTGAGCGAGATCGGCATCTGCTCGGTGATGGCGTCCTTGGCGTCCTGAAGGACGGTGTCGTCCAGGGGCGCTTCGTGGACCCCGTTGTTGCGCGAGCGGGTGCAGTAGCGGGGCTGCGTGGGATCCGAGGCCGCCACATCCACCAACAGGCGGGAAAGGTCCAGCAGGTTGGCCTTCGGATGGTCCGCGACATGGCGCTGGCGCAGGAATTCGGTGCGGCCGATGATCTCCTTGATGGAGCGGACGCCGAGGCTCGCGAGAATGCCGCGCACCTCCTCAGCCACGCTGTTGAAGAAGTTGACGATCATGTCGGGCGAGCCCTTGAACTTGGCGCGGAGGCGTTCGTCCTGGCTGGCAATGCCGACGGGGCAGGTGTTGAGGTGGCACTGGCGCACGTAGACGCACCCGAGCGCGATGAGGGCCGCCGTGCCGAAGTTGAACTCCTCGGCGCCCAGAATGGCCGCCTGCACGATGTCGAGCCCGGTGCGCATGCCGCCGTCGGTGCGGAGTACGATGCGGTTGCGGAGGTTGTTCATCATGAGGACCTGCTGGGCCTCGGCTATACCCAGTTCCCAGGGCGTGCCCGCGTGCTTGACCGACGAGAGGGGCGAGGCGCCCGTGCCGCCGTCGTGGCCCGAGATGAGGATGATGTCGGCGTGCGCCTTGGCAACACCGGCGGCGACCGTGCCCACGCCGGATTCCGCAACGAGCTTCACGCAGACCTTGGCGCGCGGATTGACCTCCTTCAGGTCGTGGATGAGCTGGGCCAGATCCTCGATCGAATAGATGTCGTGGTGCGGCGGGGGAGAGATGAGCATCACCCCCGGCACGGTGTGCCGCAGGCGGGCGATCAAGGCGGTGACCTTGTGACCGGGCAGCTGGCCGCCCTCGCCAGGCTTGGCGCCTTGGGCCATCTTGATTTCGATCTCCTTCGCACTGGCCAGATAGGCCGCGGTCACGCCGAAGCGGCCGCTGGCCACCTGCTTGATCGCGGAGTTGGCCAGGTCGCCGTTCTCGCGGCGCTTGAAACGTTCGGGATCTTCGCCGCCTTCTCCGGAGTTGGACTTGCCCCCGATGCGGTTCATCGCGATGGCGAGGGCCTCGTGGGCTTCGGGGCTGAGAGCGCCCAGCGACATGCCTGCGGAGGTGAAGCGCTGGCGGATGTCCTCGACGGACTCCACCTCTTCAACCGGCACCGGCTGAGTCTTGGGCACCAGCTCGAGCATGTCCTTGAAGGAGATGGGCTGCTGGGCTTTGACTGCCTCAACGTACTTTTTGTAGTCGTCGGGGTTGTTGGTTTTGACGAAGGAATGGAACGACTGGATGACGGGGGGCGTCACTGCGTGGCGCTCGCCGGCGCGGCGGAAGCGGTAGTAGCCGGGATCCTCCAGCTGCGCTTCCTTGCCCTCAGTCGGGACGCCAGCAAAGCCCTTGGAGTGGCGGGCGAGGCATTCGGCGGCGATCTCCGCAAATCCGATGCCCGCGACCTGCGAGGGTGTGCCGTTGAAGCAGCGGGCCACCACTGCATCGTTGACGCCTATGGCCTCGAAGATCTGTGCGCCATGGTAGCTGGCGAGCACCGAGATGCCCATCTTGGACATGATCTTCAAAAGACCGTCCTCCAAAGCTTTGCGCATGTTCTCGAGCGCCTTTTTGTAGGTGATGGAATCGGTTTCGGCCTTCAGCGCATGCGCCTTGGCCAGCTTGTCGGCGTCCGCTCCGGCCTTGGTCACGCCGGCGTTTGCGGAGACGCGCAGCTGGTCGAGCAGTTCGCGCGAAGTTTCCAGGGCGAGGTAGGGGCATACCGCGCTGGCGCCGTAGCCGATGAGGCAGGCGAGCTGGTGGGTGTCGCGGGCCTCGCCTGTTTCACACACGATGCTGGCCTTCATCCGGCGGCCCGTGTGGATGAGGTGGTGGTGCACGGCACCCGTGGCAAGCAGCATGGGGACGGCCACGTGTTCGTGGTCCATCCGGCGGTCCGAAAGAATCAGGATGCGCGCTCCGGCCTGCACGGCGGCCTCGGCCTGCTGGCAGAGACGGCCGATGGCCTTTTCCAATCCGGCGTTGCCTTCCGCCAGGGGCCAGGTGGCGTCCAGCGTGGCGTGCGGATGGTCCTCTCCTTCAAGGTGGCGCAGGGCTTCGAGCTCGTGCTCGAGCAGCACTGGCGAGTCGAGTTGGACGAGCCTCGCGTGCTCGGGGGACTCGGCAAGGAGGTTGCGTCTCCAGCCCAGGTGGACGGTGAGGGACATGACCAGCTTCTCGCGGATCGGATCGATGGGCGGGTTGGTGACCTGTGCGAAGAGCTGCTTGAAATAGGTGTAAAGCAGGCGCGGCTGGAGCGAAAGCACCGCCAGGGGGGTGTCGTCGCCCATGGAACCGACCGCCTCGGCCGCGCTCTGGACCATCGGCTTGAGGATCATCTCCAGTTCCTCGCTGCTGTAGCCGAACCCAAGCTGGCGCTGGGTGAGGGACAGGATGTCGAGGGGGGCGGTGGGCTCGGCCGGGATGGCGCCCGCACGTTTTGAGAGGGAGATGAGGTGCTTTTGGAGCCACTCGCCATAAGGATGCTTGCCGGCTAGATCTTCCTTGATCTCGGTGTCGTGCAGCAAACGGCCGGAGACCGTGTCGATAGCGATCATTTCACCCGGCCCGATGCGGCCCTTCTCAACGATCTTCGCATCGTCGAACTCGATGGTGCCCACCTCCGAGCCGAGGGAGAAAATTCCGTCCTCGGTCAGTTTGTAGCGCGAGGGGCGGAGGCCGTTGCGGTCCAGGCATGCGCCCACGGTGGAGCCGTCTGTGAAGACAAGACAGGCGGGGCCGTCCCAAGGTTCGTTGAGGCAGGCGTGGAACTCGTAAAAGTCTTTGAGCTGCTGCGACATGCGCTTGTCGCTTTTCCATGCGGGTGGAACGAGCATCGTCATCGCCCCGAGCAGGTTGCGGCCCGAGAGCACGAGCGCCTCGAGGGCGTTGTCCAGTTCGGCAGAGTCCGAGCCGCCGGGCTGGATGATGGGCTTGAGTAGGTCGATGTCCGCGCCCCACTCGTTGGCCTCGAGTTCCGCCTCGCGGGCGGCCATCCAGTTCACGTTGCCGCGGCGGGTGTTGATTTCGCCGTTGTGGCAGAGCATCCGGAAGGGTTGCGCCAGGGGCCAGGTCGGGAACGTGTTGGTCGAGTAGCGCTGGTGGTAGGTCGCGATCGCCGTTTCAAAGTCGGGGTTCTGCAGGTCCCGGTAGAACTTCTGGAGCGAAGGCGAAATCAGCAGCCCCTTGTAGTTGATGACCTTGCTGGAGAAGGAGGGGATGTAGAAGTGCTTGATCTTGTCCTCAGCGGCCCTCTTCTCGATCTCGTTGCGGCACAGAAAGAGGCGGCGCTCGAATTCTGCGGCCCCGATGCCCTCGGGCTTCCCGATGAGCACCTGCTCCATACGGGGGAGCGTGGAAGCGGCCTTCTCGCCCAGCACTCGGATGTTGACCGGTACTTCGCGCCACCCAAAGAGGAAGAGGCCGCGCGCCTCAAGGACCTCTTCGATGATCGCCTTCGCCCGGGCCTGCGCGTAGGCGTTGTCGTGCGGCAGGAAAATCATCCCCACCCCAAGGTCGCCGTCGTTGTAGAGATGGTGGCCGAGTTTTTGAACCTCGGTTTTGAAGAGCTTGTAGGGGATCTGCGTGACCACCCCGGCGCCGTCGCCTGTTTTGGCATCGGCGTCCACGGCTCCCCGGTGGGCGAGGGCGCACAGGGACTGGAGCGCATACTGCAGGACCTGGTTGGATCGTTTGCCGCTGACCTGTGCGATAAAACCGACGCCGCAGGCGTCGTGCTCATTGGCGGGCGAGTACAGGGAACGGAGGCCCTGTGTGGCGTCGAGGATGACTTGATTCATGGGAGCAGGATAGATTGCGGCCCCGGGGGTGGA
>CANJYI010000164.1 GCA_947478975.1 Chthoniobacteraceae bacterium | reverse complement strand
CCAGACAATCCCCACAAACCCTTATTCGGACCTCCATCCGCACACGACCCGGATGGTCACAGAAGCTCCTGACGGCCTCCTTTCATCTGACCATCTGTGACGGCATCTGTTTCATCTGCGGATCACAGCCCGGTCCATGAGGAGCCCGCGGAAAGTTGCCCGCCTTAAACTCGCCCTACGCCTCCAGCAGGCCCGCAATGTCGTCCATGGTCAGGCCGTCCATGAGCGGCTGCTCGCTTTCGACCAGCGCGTCCATCAGCGAACGCTTCCGCTGCTGCAGTTGCAGGATCTTTTCCTCCACCGTGCCGCGCGTGATCAGCTTGTAGGAGGTCACCGTGGATTTTTGCCCGATCCGGTGCGCACGGTCCGTCGCCTGCGCCTCCACCGCCGGATTCCACCACGGATCAAAATGCACCACCGTGTCGGCGGCCGTCAAATTCAGGCCGACGCCCCCCGCCTTGAGGCTGATCAAAAAGACAGGCACCGTTCCGGTCTGGAACCGATCCACCTGCGCGGAACGGTCGCGCGTCGAGCCATCCAGCCTGCAGAAGGCAACCCCGCGCTCCTCCAGCCAAGCCTGCAACAAATCCAGCATGCTTGAAAACTGGCTGAACAGGAGCACCCGGTGTTCTCCATCGAGCGCCTCGGTCAGCAGCTCGTCGAGCGCCTCCAGCTTTCCCGACTCCTTTGCTGCGTCCGCCTCCAGCCCGCCGGCGAACCCCTCGCCGAGCAGACGCAAATCGTTGCACGCCTGACGCAAACGCAGCAATGCCGTGAGCATAAGCATCCGCGCCTGACCCTGGTTCTTCAATCCCTCGGCCTTGCTCACCTCGCGCCTGGAAAGATCCACCAGCTTTGTATAGGCCTCGCGCTGCGCACCGGAAAGTTCACACCAAACCACCTGCTCGATCTTGTCCGGCAACTCGGGGGCCACCGCCTTCTTGGTGCGGCGCAGCACAAAGGGGGCGAGCCGCTGGATCATCCGCCGGTGCTCGGGACCGCCGGGCTCCTGCGACACCGGCTGTTCGTAACGCTCCTTGAAATCCGCCCGGGTGCCGAGATAGCCAGGCATCAGAAAATGCATGAGCGACCAGACGTCGCGCACCGCGTTTTCCACGGGCGTACCGGTGAGCACGAACCTGCGTTCCGAACGGAGCCGATACGCGGCCTGCGCCGCCTGGCTGTCCGGGTTTTTGATGTGCTGCGCCTCGTCCAGAATCACCGCGGCAAACTTCTCCGCACAAAGACGCTCCGCATCCAGACGCAGCAGCGGATAACTCGTGATGACAAGATCGGCCTCCGCCCATTCGCGCGCAAATTTTTCATGACGCTGCCCCCCCGAAAGCACGAGCACGCGCGCCCCCGGCAAAAAGCGTTCCGCTTCGCGCTGCCAGTTGGTGAGCAGCGAGGAGGGCGCCACCACCAGTTTGCGGCCCTTGATGCTCCCCAGCAGCGCAAGGGCCTGCACCGTTTTTCCCAATCCCATCTCGTCAGCGAGAATCCCACCCAGACCGTTCTCTGCCAAAAAGTGCATCCAGTACACCCCCTGCTTTTGGTAGGGCCTCAGCACCTCCTCCAAGGCCCCCAGCGGGATCGCCTTAAGCCCCGCGGCACGCCGGCTCGCCGCGGCCCACTCCCGCCAATGCGGAGGCGCCTCGAGAGCCGCGCCGTTCTCCTCGGCGAAGGCCTGCACGAAACCAGCCTGCTTGTTGGAGATCCGATAGCGCCCGGGCTGGCGCTGCTCGGGCGCGCAGTCCCGCAGCACCTCCTCGAACTCGTCCAGCAACGCCGGGTCGAATACCGCCACCGTTCCGTCCTTACGCTTCACATGGCTGCGCCCCGACTGGATGAGCTTGCGGATCTCCGCCCCGGAATACCGCTCCCCGCTACCCGAGGCCATCGCCACATCCAGCTCAAACCAGTTCTCCCCGGAACTCTGGATTTGGAGCCGGGGCTCGATCCGTTCGATCTGCCGGGTCACATGCCCGAAACGCTCCCCGATCTCAACCTTCCATGCCCGCTGCAGGCCAGGGAGTTGGCGCGCAAAAAACTCCAAGATCGCCGGCTCGCCACGCAGCGCCATCTGTCCCTCCGGATCGGGCGCTGAAAAACCGCACCCTGACAGCCGCCCCAAGGCGGAGAGTTCCGCCGGCCGGTTGCAACGGCGCTCCCCGGGGAGACGGCTGCTGAGGGTGGTGCGGACGTCCCCGTAGGCGACCAAAAGCTTCGCCGTTAGAAAATTCAAAGACCCCTCCAGCCGCAGGGTGAACTCCGGCTTTGGCAGGCCGCCCGCCATCCCTGGAACTATCACGCCCGCCTGCGCGGCGGAGCTGTCCGCAGTGGCCACCGCCTGCGCCGGCAACTGGACCCGCTCGCACACAAAGCGCTCCGCAAGCTGGCGCCATTCCCGTTCCACAAACCCCGCAACCGCAACGGCGGGCAACACCACTTCCCCTTGCAAAAGAGGTAGATAAGCGGGCGGCAGGCCTGCGCAAACCGGTTGCACCGTCGTATCCCGCAATAACCATGCGGCCTTTTTCCCCAACAATAAACTCCCGCCCGCCGGCATTTCGCACCGCAACGCCCAGTCCCCGTTGGCACGGGTTTCCGCAAAGAGCACGGGCCGCAAACTCCCCCCGCCGACGCCCAAGGGCGTCCGTCTCGCAATGGTGACGCGCGGGTGCCCGCTCAGGGCTTCAAACACTGAAAGAAGCGGCTCCACGCCCAGTGAAAGCATCCCCGGCAGCGCACCGTTCGGGTGCAGCAGGGTGAGCGCCTCGAGCAGGCGCCAGTCTGCGGCGTCACACCGGTACGTCTGGCGCGCATCCAGCGCGTTCAGCAAAACCCGCCTACCAGAAACCACCGCCTCCACCCCGATGGACGCTCCACCCCGCGCCGCCGCCTGTACAAGATTCGGCGGGAACACCACATGCAGCTCCACAGGCGGGCCAGTCTGCAAAGAGAACCCACGCACCACCGCCTTTTTGTCGGGAGGCGGCGCGCTTGGCGGCGCCTGCGCCGGGGCCTGTTGCGGCGGTGCGGCGGGCTGCAAGATCGCAAGCCCCACCGCCAAAGAATGCGCACAAATGACGCCACGCAGCCGCGAATCGCGGCAGGTGCAGAGGTTCTCAATGTTGGTACGGCTCAGAAAACGCAACCCCGCCCGGTACCGGGTGTCCCCCTCGCGCACAAACCCGTGCACCACCTCGCCCTCCTGCTTCGCCTCGGTCACGCGTCCCGCCGAATGCAGCCCGCGGGCATGCTTGAGTGCAGGCCACCCGCCGGCCTCAACCAGCAGCTTTTCAGAAATTTGCATGCGCAAACGGGACGCCACTTTGGGCCGCGCCGCCCGGTGGCCGCGGAAAGTGGAAACCACCTGCCGCAACCACCCAGACAGCCTGCGACGCTAGCCGCGGCTGCGGCCGATGCGGTACTCGAGACCGTCCACCAGCGCCAGCCAGCTCGCCTCGATGATGTTGTCGCTCACCCCCACCGTGCCCCAACTGTCGTGCCCGTCGGTCGAGGTGATGAGCACGCGCGTGCGCGCCGCGGTACCGGCCTGCCCGTTGATGATCCGCACCTTGTAGTCGGACAGCTGGATCGAGTCGATCTGCGGATAGGTGCCCCGCAACGCCTTGCGCAAAGCCGCGTCCAGCGCGTTGACCGGACCGTCCCCCTCTTCGACCGTGTAATGCTGCTGGTCCCCGACGCGGATCCGCACCGTGGCCTCGCACTTGCTCCACTCCCCGGTGCCATTGCGCCGGTAACTGCAATGGTACTCCTCCAAGTGAAACAACGGCTGCCGCCGCCCGAGAAACTGGCGCACCAGCAGTTCAAAGGAAGCCTCCGCCGCCTCAAACTCGTACCCGATGGATTCGAGCCGCTTGACCTCGGCCAGGATTTCGTTGACCTCGGGACTGCCCTTGCGGAGCTCGAGCCCGAGCGCCGCCGCGCGGGCCAGTACGTTGCTCTGGCCGGACATGTCTGAGATGGAAATCACCCGCTCATTGCCCACCAGCGCCGGGTCGATGTGTTCGTAGGTGCGCGCCAGCTTTTGCACCGCGTGGACGTGCAGCCCCCCCTTGTGGGTGAAGGCCGCCTGCCCCACATAAGGAGCGCGGATGTTGTGGGGCACGTTGGCCAGCTCGTCCACAAAGTTGGAAAGCTCGCGCAACCCCGTCAGATCAAGCCCGAGAGGCATGCCCAGCTTGAGCTGCAGCGTGGGCATGATCGTCGTCAAATCGCAGTTGCCCACCCGCTCGCCGTAGCCGTTGATGGTCCCCTGCACCTGGCTCGCCCCGGCACGCACAGCCGCGACGGCGTTCGCCACTCCGAAGCCCCCGTCGTTGTGGGTGTGAATCCCCACGGGCCGCCCCAGCGCCGCAATCGCCGCCTTGGTGACCTCCTGGACGAACTCGGGAAGACTCCCCCCGTTGGTGTCGCACAAAACCACCAGGTCGGCGCCCGCATCCTGCGCAGCCTTAATGGTCGCCAGCGAATAAGCTGGGTCCTCCCGGTAGCTGTCAAAAAAGTGTTCGGCGTCGTAGAGCACCTCGCGTCCGTGCGCCTTGAGATGCGCCACCGTGTCAGCGATCATCGCCAGGTTCTCCTCCAGCGAAACCTGGAACACCTCGATGACGTGCAGCGGCCAGGTCTTGCCGACAATCGTCACCGCGGGTGTCTGCGCATCCAGAAGCATCTGCACCTGGGGATCCTCCTCCACCCGCATTTTGCCGCGGCGCGTCATGCCAAAGGCCGTGATCTTTGCGTTGACCCACTTGCGCTGGGCGGCTTCCGCAAAAAAGGCGGCGTCCTTGGGGTTCGACCCCGGCCAGCCTCCCTCAATGTAGTCGAAGCCGAAGGCGTCCAGCTTTTCGGCCACCCGAATCTTATCGAGCACGCTGAACGAAATGCCCGTCCCCTGCGTGCCGTCGCGGAGGGTGGTGTCGTAGAGAGTGAAAGCGGACTTGGGTTTCATAGAACTGACCACCCTAGCCGCAGAGGGTGCCTCTGCCAAGGGAAGGAAAACACAGGCCTGCGGAATCCAACAGTCCCGGCAACCACCGATCCCGCGCTCGGCGCCGGCAAAACGGAACCACCGCGCTGCCTGCCGGTCGCTGCGGGGGCATTGTGAAGCCACGGCTACCGCCTGCGCACACGGCCCGCGACCGTGCCGCGAGGCCGCGCTTGATACAATACCCAGGTAGGGTATTCTGATTTCCATAGCCATGGCCCACACGAGCAAAGACAAAAAGAAGCTGCTGGATCGCATCAAGCGCATCCGGGGACAGCTCAACGGCGTTGAAAAGGCGGTCGAAGAGGAGCGGGACTGCGGGGATGTCCTTCTCACGCTGGCCGCCTGCCGGGGGGCCATGAACGCGTTGATGGCGGAAATTCTCGAGGGCCACGTGCGCCACCAAGTGCTCCCGGAGTCGGGTGCGCCAAGCCAGGAGTCCCAACACGCCGCAGAGGAATTGATCGAAGTCATTCGGCGCTACCTGAAGTAAATCCAAACCATCCCAATGCCCGACCTCATTCAAAGCCTCCAAAGCGGCTCCATTTCACTTTGGGTATTCATTCCCTCGGCCCTGCTCCTCGGCGCCCTGCACGCACTGGAACCGGGCCACTCCAAGACGATGATGACCGCCTTTATCGTCGCGATTCGGGGCACCCTTTGGCAGGCCGTCCTGCTGGGCCTTTCCGCCGCGCTGTCCCACTCCCTGATCATCTGGCTGCTGGCAGCCCTTGCACTGAAAGCTGGAGAAGGCTGGAATGCAGCGGTTTGGGAGCCTTATCTGCAAACGGCCTCCGGCGTGTGCATTCTGGCACTTTCTGTCTGGATGTTCTTCCGCACCAGAAAAGATCTACACGCCGCCCACGGTCACGCCCACGGTCACGAACACGGTCACGAACACGGGGTTGCGGCAGCGGCGGATTTCCAAGACGCCCACGAACGGGAACACGCCCTCGAAATTGAGCAACGCTTTGCGGGGCGTACCGTTACCACACCCCAGATCATCCTCTTTGGAATCACTGGCGGCCTCATGCCCTGCCCCGCCGCCTTTAGCGTCCTCCTGATTTGCGTGCAGTTAAAACGGATAGCCCTCGGATTTACCTTGGTGGCGGCCTTCAGCGCCGGCCTCGCCCTGGTCATGGTCGCCACGGGGGTACTCGCCGCCTGGAGCCTGCGGCAGGCCCAATCCAGATTTCGCGGCGTTGAAGACGCACTGCGCAGAGCACCCTACATTTCCAGCGCCCTCCTCGCCACGATGGCCGCCTACATGCTTTACCATGGCGTCCAGGGCATCCGGGCCTTGTAGGGACAGCCAACCCCCAAATTCCAATGCACGACAGCCAGACCATCAGCCAAAACGACTCTGCGCCAGCCGGTGAGGCTGCCTGCAACGCCGCCGCCACCCGCAGCACCTGGGTAAGCGTGGCAGTCAACGTCGTCCTG
>CANJYI010000163.1 GCA_947478975.1 Chthoniobacteraceae bacterium | reverse complement strand
TGAACACGCTGAAATCAAACAGGCGTGGGAGGCGTTCCGGGACACCCGTAAATACGACAAGACGCTGCACATTGAGGGCGGCCTGACCCAGCACTACGCCCTGACTAACCAGAAGGAGTTCTTTGCCGAAATGACCGAGGCCTACTTCGGAGTGAACGATTTCTATCCCTTCAACCGAGCGGAGCTCAAACAGGCGGAACCCGGCCTCTTTGAAAACATGGGCCGCTGGTGGTCGGTCAATCCAGCAGCCGCGCCGGGTGGCCCCGGCGCCCGCGAGCCCCAGCGCTAAAGGGGCCCAGCCAGCCCTCTATCTGCCGAGGACAAACTCATGCGCCCGAGGGAGCGCCGCCTGGCGCATCTCGCTGAGCACCGTCTCCAGCTGCTGCCGCAGCACCTGCTGCTTGGGCTTGATCCCGACATAATCCTTCACCCGGTCCTTCGGCCAGCCGGTGATCTTCGGGTCCTCCAGCTGTTTTTGTGCTGCCGCCACATGGTCGAACTCGGTGGGATCCCCAATCTCACGCCCCATCTTCCATTCCACGTAATCAATAACGCGCAGCTGCTTTACGAGTTCGTGCCGCCTTTCGTCGAGCGCCGCGACCGCCAGCGCCTGCTTGTACTGCGGCGTGGAGTGAAACTCCGCGAGGTTGATTCCGGCGCTCAATTGAGCTGCCGTAAACCGCTCCACCGGCTCGCCATCGATGGAGAGCTGGTAGGAGCCCTCCGCGAGCGAGGTCACGCAAAGCCGCTCTTGGTTCAACTCCTCCATGAAGGGCACAAGCTTGAGCCCCGAAGCCGCCCCGCTCGGCACCGGAAAAGGCAGCGCCTCCTCCGTCCGAGTGAAACTAAGACTGTCCTTCCCTGCGGCGTCCACCGTGAGGTTGGCCACAAACATGGGCGCCTCCTGCGCTTTGAGCAAAAGATAGGCCATCACCAAATGGCCGGTTTCGCCCGGATGAATCCGGTCCGCGCCGATGAGCGTAAACTGCGGATCCGCCTGCTGCATCCGCGTATTGAGCGCGCCCATGGCTGCGTGGAAATCGACGAGGCTCCCGTGAAACTCCTCCGCCAGTTGCCGGGCGCCTTCGGCACAACGCCCGAGCGCCCCGTTGACGCCGGGTGCGTTGGGGCGCGGAATTTGAGCGGTTTCGTCGTAGATGCTCGGCGTCAGAAACACCAACCTGCTGCCCGCCGCTTGGAGGCGTTCCGCAAGCTTTCGCATGTTCGCCGAATGCGTTGCCAAGGCGGTCTCCCGCTTCTGCTGCAGGTCCGGCGCGGCCGCGCCCTCTTCATACAAACCGCGGCTTACGTCGTTCATCCCCAGCATGATGGTCGCCACCGTGGGCTTGTGCCGGAGAATGTCCCCCTCGAAACGCCTCAGCGCCCCCCCGGCGGTGTCACCCGATATGCCGCAATTGAAGAGGTCGATTTTCCGGTGTGGAAACCGGGTGGTGTAGTAAAGGTACACGTACCTGTGGTACGGGCCGCCGTGCGTGATGCTGTCACCAATGGCGCACCACTGCTCACCGTCTTGAAACTGGGCCGACGGCGCAGCCCAGGATGATTCGCAAAGGCAGAGAAAAAGCAGGAGCGCACGCAGGATTTTCATAAACAAAGTCCCTCCAACCTACCCGCGGCCGGCGACCTGCGGAAGGACTTCGCCGCACAATGTGAGCCGAAGTCCCGCAGGTTCATCCGCCCGTTATTCCTTCAACAACGTCTCCAGCGTCTCCTCCGTACGGCGTTGCAGCTGCCGGATGGTGTGCAGCGTTTCGGGACCCTTGTAGTGCCGCTTGAGCCCGCTGTCGGAAAGAGCAGCCGCGGGGACGTGCTCGATGAACTCCGCGAACGTCTTTTCGCCGCCCCCCTTTTGCAGCTGGATGCCCTTCTTTGTCTGCCAGAACTCCTCCTCAATCTTAAGCAGCGCGCGCGACGCCTCGTCGGGCCCGAAATCCTCGCGCCGCCCCAGAATCCAGACCAGCTCAGGATCCTCTGGAAGCGACACGGGAAAGGGCACAAAGGGGGCGGGCACGGGCTGTTCCTGCGTCACGGTCGGGTCGACCTTCACGCGGCTGTTGACCACGCGGTCGGTCAGTTCGATGGCCACCTCCACACCCTTCCCGTTTTCGTCGTGGGTGATCTCCACATTCTCCGCTCCGAATTGCGCAATGAGCTCGCGCTCAAAACCGGCCACCGTTTCGGGGGCCAGATCGGGCAGGGCGCCCGTTTCGCAGAACTTCTCGAAGGACTGGAGACTTTTGACGAGGCGTACCTCCCTGAGCACCTCGGCATAGATCGCAGTCGCCAGGTGGGGGTCCTGTGTTGTCTTGGGCAGGACCTTCTCCAGCAGCGCCAAAAAGTCCGCTTCATTCATCGCTTTGTTTTTCATGGAACCATCAAGAATAGCAAAGAGTCAGGCCCGCGCGCGCGGATTCGGAAAAAAAGAAACAGCACCGGTAAACCGTTTATTCAGAGTTTTATCCGCAGATTTCGCAGATGCCCGCAGATCTGATTTCCGTTTTCCTCTCACCTGTGAAATCTGGCTCATATGCGGATAAACTTCTGACCCAGACCATTTTCTAGACATACTAGCCGATGTGAACACGCCCTAGGGAAGGCGCTTCACCCGGAAGTTGCGGAACGCCACGGGATCTACGTGGCCGGCGAAACCGATGAATCCCGACTGGCGGTCTAGGCCCTTTGGAATCTTTGCCAGCTGGCTCCGGTCGATCTGGTTGATGTCGACGTCCAGAATCTTGGTGCCGTTGAGCGTCACCTTGATGACCTGGTTGCGCACCTCGATCTCCTCGTAGTTCCACTCGCCCACGGGACGCAGGAAGCCGGTCTTGGCACCCACGCAGTGGTAGAGGGAGCCGTGCACCTGGTAGGGCTTGAGGGGACTGTTTGGGTGGGCCGCGTTGTAGCCGTCGTTGTCGATGACCTGAATCTCTACGCCGTCAGAGGAGCAATGGCCGCCCAGCGGGGTGCGCAGCGCAATGCCGTTGTTACCACCGGGAGGCAGCTTGAATTCAAAACGCAGAACCAAGTCCCCGTACTCCTCCTTGCTCAACAGGTCGCCGCCCTTGCCGGTCTTGCAGACGATCGCCCCGTCCTTGACCTCGTAATTCTCAACGGCGCCCTGCCAGTTGCTCAGGTCCGAGCCGTTGTCGAGACGCGTAAAACCGGTGTCCTCGCGCTGGGCGAGCGTGCGGTTGGCCTCGTCGGCGCTGATCTCGCGGATGAACACGTTCCGCCAGCGGATTTCGCTGCCGTGCGTCTGCAACTGGATGGGGCCCTTCGAGAACACCGGCTCCCGCATGACCGGCGCCACAGGCTTGGGTCCTTCCTGGGCCGCCGCCCCGGCCGCCGGCGGCTTTCCATAGGCGATGTAACCGGCCTTCTTGTTGGCGAAGAAGTTCTCCAAAACCGCGTTGTCCACAACGGTCTCGCCGTTGAAGACAACCGTCACCCTTTCGCCGATCATCCTGATGCGAAAACTGTTCCACTCGCCAAAGGGCTTGTCCATCCTCTTGGAGGGATCCTTGCCGGGCGCCCCCTTGCTGTTGTTCCAAAGCCCACCGGAACCCTTGTCCTGGCCAAGACCGCGCGGGTCGCCCTTTGTGGAATCCCAAATCTGCACCTGGGGCACTCCCCGCAGATAGACGCCGCTGTCTCCGTCGGGCAGTGCCTTGTATTCGAGCAGCAATTCAAAATCGCCGTAGTCCTTGTCAGTGGTGAGGTACAGGCCCTTGCCGTCGTTGACCAACTCGCCGTCCTCCACCCGCCAGTGCGCCTTGATATTGTCGGCCAGGGTGTTGCCCTTTCCGTCCAACAGACCACCTTCAATAGATTTAGTTTTGTAGGCGCTCAACTGCTCGGGGCTCATGGCCCACAGTGCGGAGGGATCCGAGGTGCCCCAGCCGTACCAGCCCTCCAGGTTTTTACCGTTGAAAAGCGCCTTATAGCCGTCGGGCGGGGTGTCGCCATAAGCGCTGCAAAGGCTCAAACTAAGGAACAGACAGGACCACAAACGTTTCATGATGGGGGGAGGGGTGGGGATTTGCCTTCAGCTCGCGGCGCACGTTCGCTGCACGCTTCAGGTGTGGAGAACTTTACAGCGTGGCAGCGGTCCCGCGAGTGCGAAATTTCGCCAGCTATCTGCGCCGCATGCAGCTGGCGGGCACGTTTTTTTCACCCATCGGCATCCCGTTCCAGACTCAGCATCAGATATTTATCCGCCGATTACGCAGATTTCCACTGATAAAAGAAAACCATTGGGATCATCTCTAGGATGCAGTGTCATCTGCGGCTCACTCCCCGTTCCCTGAGGAGGAATCGGCGATATGTGGTCCGCCCTGAGACATCGCTCAAGCCCGGAGGTCCGGGGCGCAGTTGACCTGCGTTCGAAACTCGGATACTCGCTCTTACATGCACAAGTGCAGCTATTTCAGTGGGGGCATCTTCCGCCGGCGGGGTTCCT
Source organism: Chthoniobacteraceae bacterium (assembly GCA_947478975.1). Taxonomy (GTDB): domain Bacteria; phylum Verrucomicrobiota; class Verrucomicrobiia; order Chthoniobacterales; family Chthoniobacteraceae; genus Chth-196. Next base: position 2,001 of record CANJYI010000163.1, on the reverse strand, counting down.
CCGCCGCGTTGAAGCCGGCGACCGCGCGGGCTGCAGCCTCTCCTGCTGCGGGTCCCCCTGGACGCGGGGCCTGAAACCCAACGCGATGAAGAGAACACCCCCTCCCGGAATCCTCGCGCTCTGCGTCGCCGGCGCGCTCCTGTGCCTTTTTCCAATGCGCTCCAGCGCGGAGCCGGACTATTTGCGTTCCGTCAAACCCCTGCTGCAGCGCCACTGCTACGCCTGCCACGGCGCGCTCAAACAAAAGGGGGGCCTCCGTCTCGACACCGCCGGCGCGCTTCTCAAGGGCGGCGAGTCTGGACCCGCCGCCATCCCCGGCGACGCCGGGCGCAGCGTGTTGCTGGAGCGTGTGCAAAGCACCGACCCCGACGAACACATGCCCCCAAAGCACGAGGGGGAAAACCTCTCCCCCGCCCAGGTCGCGCTCCTAGGAGCCTGGATCGCTTCCGGCGCCGCCGCACCGCCCGACGAAAAACCGGAGCCCGACCCGCGCGACCACTGGGCCTTCCGCCCCCGAGTGCGCCCTCCGCTGCCCGCCTCTGCGGATTCCCGCTGGACTAGGACACCCGTGGACGCGTTCGTCTCCGCGCAGCACGCGCGCATGGGGTTGCGGCCCGCCCCCGAGGCTCCACGCGAACTGTTGCTGCGCAGGCTGTTTTTAGATCTGGTGGGAATGCCTCCCTCGGCAGAGGAGGCCGCCGCCGCAAACGCCACAGCCGCCGACGTCTGGTACGAACAAACCGTCGAACGGTTACTCGCCGACCCTCGGTATGGCGAGCGCTGGGGCCGCCACTGGATGGACGTCTGGCGCTACAGCGACTGGTGGGGGCTGGGCGCGCAGCTCCGGAACAGTCAGAAGCACATGTGGCATTGGCGCGACTGGATCATCGAGTCGCTCAACGCGGACACGCCTTACGACGAAATGGTCCGCCTGATGCTCGCCGCGGATGAGATCGCCCCCGGTGACCCCGGGAAGCTCAGGGCCACCGGCTTTCTCGCGCGCAATTGGTTTCTTTTCAACCGGAACACCTGGATGGAGGAAACCGTCGAGCACGTGGGAAAGGGTTTCCTCGGCCTCACGCTCAACTGCGCGAAATGCCACGACCACAAATACGATCCGGTCACGCAGGCGGACTTCTACCGGATGCGCGCCTTTTTCGAGCCCTACCACGTACGGCTGGATGTCGCGCCGGGCGAAGTGGATCTCGAGAAGGACGGCGTTCCCCGCGTGTTTGACGGCCTGGCTGAGACGCCCACGTACCGGTTTGTGCGCGGGGAGGAATCCAATCCCGACAAGTCCGTTGCTTTGTCGCCCGGGGTTCCGGCTCTGCTGGCCTTTTCAGAACTCAGGATCCAGCCGGTCCCGCTGCCAGTGATTGCGATTGAGCCGGAGCGGCAGCCCTGGGTTTTGGAGGCCCACATTCAGACCAGCCGCTCCGCGCTCCAGACGGCCGCCGTGGCGTTGCAAAGGCTTTCCGAGAAGCTGGAGGACGGCCGGCTTCCAAAGCCCGGCGATGCCGCGGCTCAGGCAGACGTGGCGGCGGAACTGCAGGCGGCGGGAATGGCGGTGGCCTTTCGCGAGGCGGATTTGGAAAGCGTGGAGCGGCGCGCGGCAGCCATGCGGGCGCGCTGGGCGGACGCCCCGGAAGAGGCCGGACTTAGAACAGGAGCGGTCCGGGCGGAGCGCCTGACCACCGTCGCCGGGGCGAGGCTCGCATTCGCCGAGACGGAGCTGCGCCTCCTGCGCGCTGCAGCGGACAAACGGGACGCGGCGCAGAAGGCACTCAAGACGGCGGGAGAGGCCTTGGAGAAGGCGCAAAAGCTGGCCTCGACACCCACGGCGTCGGGCGATTCCTACACGCTGCTCTACGGCGCCAAGTGGACCCCCACTCGGTTTTTAAGTTCCGCCAAGGACGACCCGGAGGTGCGGTTTCCAACGGAAAGCACAGGCCGGCGTCGGGCCCTGGCGGAGTGGCTGACCGATGCACGCAATCCGCTGGT
>CANJYI010000162.1 GCA_947478975.1 Chthoniobacteraceae bacterium | reverse complement strand
GAGGTGGCCTTGGCACCCGACGCGAGTGTGTTGACCCTGAATGTGCGCGAGCGCCTCACGATCGTGGCAAAGGCGACTTCCGACCTTGGTGGTTCCTACCGTTACCAGTGGCGTTTCAACGGCGTGAACATCTACGGAGCAGTCAGAGCCCAGCTGGATATTCCCGCGGTTCAGCTCAAACACGCAGGCCTTTACGATGTTGTGGTTTCCAACGGCAGCGAGCGCGCCACCAGCAGGGCAATCCAACTCAAGACCACCGATATTCTGCGGATCGTCACACAGCCTGTACCCAAGCTGACGGTCAATCCGGGCCAGCCGATCCAGCTTTCAGTGACCACCACCTGGAGCGAAGGCGCCACCTACCAGTGGATCAGGGGCATCGGCCGCGCCTCGCAGGTGCTTGCTGGCCAAACCGCCAGAACGCTGCGCATTGAACATGGGTCGGTTTCTGACGAAGGCGTTTATCTGGTGATTGTCACAGGCCCCACCGGCCGGATCACTAGCACGCTCTCACGCGTCACCGTCAACAAGCCCGTGATCATCACTTCTCCCAAGGAGGCCACGGTCCAGACCGCCACTCCGGGCGCAACGGTTGAATTCCGTGTCGAGGCCACCGGGACCGGGCCGTTCACCTACCAGTGGCTGCGCAACGGCGCACCCATTCCCGGCGGCACCAGTTCGGTCCTGCGCATCAGCGGAATCACCGCAGTCGACTCCGGCGACTACCAGGCGCGCGTGGCAAACCCAGTGGACCCCAACGGCGTCCTCTCGAAGGTGACCAAGCTCGCCGTCAGCGTGCCCGCCTTCATCATCAACGAACCGGCCGACCTCAAGCTGGCCCAGGGCGGCACGCTCAATCTTGCCATCACCGCAGGTGGCGACGGCGTTTTGAAATACCAGTGGCGCAGAAACGGGGTCCCGCTTGCCGGGGAAACCAAGCCGGAACTCTCCCGCGCCAAGCTCAGCGTGTTTGACACCGGCTTGTTCGACCTGGAAGTGCGCAACTATCTCGACGCTTCGGGCGCCATTGAAATCGGCCGTGTCTTTTCGCGCAAGATCAGCGTGCAGGTCATCGAGAAGGTCAGCATCCTCGCGGTGCCCTCCAGCCAAAGCGCCCAGCTTGGCGGTCGCGCCTCCTTCCGCGTCCTTGCTGCAGGCACCGGGCCGTTGCAATACAGCTGGAGCCGCGTCGGCCCCAACGGTCTTGAAGCGCTTGCTGTCACGGGCGACACCCTCGCCTTAGCTTCCGTCAAGGCCGAGGACTTCGCCAAGTATCAGGTCAGCATCACAGGGCCTCTCGGCGGAGAACCGGTGACAGTGAAGGACTTCGAACTCAAGAAAGTTGATGTAGGCCCTGAAATCCTGACACATCCGGCGGCCCAATCCGTGCGCGTCGGCCAGACCGTGACCCTCAAGGTCGCGATGAAGCCGCCTGTCGCCACGGGGCTGACCTACGCCTGGTACTACACCGATGGCACCAAGGCGGGGATTCCCATCACAGGCGGCACCCTGGATACGCTGACCTTCGCCAACGTCTCTTCCAAGGACACCGGTTACTACTATGTGGTGGTATCGGCCGCCTCGGCCGCCACGATGAGCATCCCGGCCCTGGTCTTCGTCAACGCAGCCGATCCCATTGGCCTACCCACCGCCGAAGCCGACATTGCCCAGCGCAAAGCCCAGCAAACCCTCCTTGCCAACGAAGGCGACACCGTCACCCTTCGCTCCTACGCAATCGGAGACGGCTTCCGCTATGCCTGGCGCCGCGTCGACGGCAAGCCCATCTCCGCCGCTTCCAAGGGCGCAGACGCCGCCACCCTCGTGGTGCGTAACGTCGTCCCCTCTGACGCCGCGGAGTACGTCACCAGCATCTCACTGGCCGACGGCACCAAGCTCCTCGACATCATTCCCTGGAAGCTTGTCGTTGTCGCCGCCCCGGTCTTCCTCGACGGAACCATCCCCGGCACCAAGCAACAGCCCGAATCCCAGGTTCGCCTCCCCGGCGAGACAGCGACGCTGAGTGCCGGCGTCCTCGTCACGCTAGACACCCGCTTCCAGTGGTTCTTCCGTCCGACGGGTACTCCCGACTGGTTCCAGATGCCCGGTGCCACCACGAGCACTTACAAAATTGTTGGTGTCACGGATGCCGACGACGGTGACTACAGGTTGGAAGTGAGTAACTCCGCGGCGACCGTAAGTTCCGAGCTAGCCCATGTCACCGTTCTCAAACGGATTGTTTCCACGGGAGTGGCGGTCAGTCCGACCGCCGTAAACCCGGGAGGCGAAGTGACTTTGACTGCCTCCTGGACCGGCGCGTTGCTTGAAAGCAAGCCCTTCCAGTGGTTTGTGCAGGACAACCGGACCCGTGGTTGGAAGGTCTTGGAAGGACAGAACGCCTCCACGCTCAATCTGAAGTCGGTTCAGGAAACCGACGACGCCAACTATAAGGTGCGCATCTCCGGAAAGGTCGGGGGCTTTGTCGAAAGCGCACCCGCACGGTTGGTGGTGAACGATCCGGTGGCTTTCGCCACAGGTCTCAAGCTGCAGAGCATGTCTCTCATCGTGGGGGAACGCACCGCCTTTACCGCTGCGGCCACCGGGTTTGAGCCTGAATTCCAATGGCACTACCGCCGCGACCTTGCGCAGCCGTGGGAGGAAGCAAACGGTCCCAGCGCACAAACGGCCACCTTTGAAACCGGGCCTGTGACCGCTGACATGGCAGGCTATTACGGGGTCACACTCCGCAACGCCTTCTCCATTGCGGGCGCCTCCAAGACCAAGCCCTCGGAGCCTTATCTCCTCGGTCGCCTCACTGTCTTCGCACCGCCGCAGCTTGCCTCCGCAGAACTCCAAGTCGCCGGCACGGTCGTTTCCGCTGCCAACGGTTTGGTCCAGGTCAATGAAGGCAGCTCCTTTGTCCTCAGCGGTACCGTCCGAGCGGACGCCACCTCGCCCGTCAGCTATTCCTGGCGCAAAGACGGCGTCCTTCTGCCGACCACCGAGGCCCGTCCCACCACGGGACAGGTCACGATCGTCCCGAGAAGCTTTCAGCTGGCTTTCCCAAGCGCCTCCAAGGCAGATGCAGGCCGTTACGAACTGCTCATCTCCAACGCCTACGGGGTCACCGTGAGTTCCCCGGTCAACGTCTCGGTCAACCTGAAGCCGAAGATCACCAAAGACCCGCTTTCCCTCACCGTGGTGCATGGCAGTTCTGCCAGCTTCCGCGTCGAGGCCGATGGCGACGATGTTTCCTACCAGTGGCTCAAGGGCACCCTCTCGGCGGGCACCCTCCAGTTCCTGCCGTTCTACGTGCCTGGAACCACGCGGCTAGCCACCGGACCTCTGCTGTCCTTCACTTCGCTGGATTCCGCAGGCGCGCTCAACGGCGCAGTCTTCCGCGCGGTCGCTTCCAATTCCATCGCTTCGGCCACCAGCGCCGCCGCCACGCTCGTCATTGCTCCGGCGGGAGATCTCAAGATCACCGAGGAACTGCGCATCAACGGCCTGACCAACGGAGTAGCGCTCCCCGCCGCCCCCGGGCAGCTCAACGCACCCTCGCTCACCCTCGCCGTCACCGCGACCGGCACAGGCGTGCTGACCTATCAATTCCGCAAGGACGGCGTCGCCATCGGTTCGGGAACCAGCAACACCTTCACTCTGGGCGCGGCAGCCAACGGGCTGGCAGGCGTTTACGAGGTGGTCATATCCAACGACGCCAACTTTGTCTACAGCACCCCGGTGACCCTGGTGGTCGATCCGCATCTGGTTTCCGTATCGGTTCCCGCCGCCGCCGCCCTCGGAGACGGGCTGCGCCTCGAAGCCAAGGCAGTGAGCGCGAAGCCCCTTTCTTACAAGTGGCGCCACCGTACTTCCTCTGTGGCTGTTGCGTCCGATGTGGTCAACTCAGCAAGCGTCGAGGGCGCCACCGCCTCGGTGCTGCTACTCAAGGCAGCCAAGCTCTCCGATGCTGGTGAATACCAGGTTGAAGTTGCCACGGCCGACGCCAAGGTGCTCAGCGACTGGCTGCCGCTGGCCGTGTCCACCAAGGTGGACATCCAGCAGAGCCCCAAGGATGTTGCCACGCTCGAAGGCGGGACTGCCCAGTTCTCCGTGCTTGCCGCAGGCGGCGGTACACTCAAGTACCGCTGGTTTAAGGACGGCACACTCGTTTCGGGTGCAACGCAGGCAACGATTAGTGTCGGCCCGCTCACGCTTGAAAACGCAGGCAACTACCAGGCAGAGGTTTCCAACGCGGCAGGCGCCGTGTTGAGCGAACCCGCACAGCTATCCATTGAGGCGCTCTTTGCGGTGAGCGTAGACGTGCCCAAGCGCGTCACGCTCGGACAGGGGGTGAGCCTGCTCGCCACGGTGCGCGGTGCCAAGCCCGAGCGGACGCTCACGTACAAGTGGTACCGCGGTGCGGGGGCTTCCCGCGTGCTGCTTGCCGGCGAAGCCAAGCCCCAGCTGAGCATCAACCCGGTTACGTCGACGGATGTGGGCACCTACAGCGTGGAGGTTTCCGACGGCGTCCAGCAGCCGGTCACCGGACTCGCCTCCCTGACATTGAGCGTCGTGCCTGAGTTGCGCGCTTCGCTCGCCTCCCAGACCGTCCCGCTTGGTGCCAAGGTCGCCTTCGCCGTGGCAGTCAAGTACCCCAGTGCCAAGGCGCTCAGCTACGAATGGTTCCGCGGTACGACAAAGCTCACGAGCGTCACCGGTGATGTTCTGCGGATCGCTTCGGCCACCAGCGTGGATTTCGCCGTCTACACGGTGCGCGTCTCCGACGTCGCCGATCCCACGGTGTTCGTCGAGGCTTCCGCTAGGCTGGTCCAAGTCGTGGGCGCCACCCCTTCCACGCTCACCGGCGCCAAAGGCGCCGAAGGCACGCTGGCGGCGCCCGCCTTTACTCCTTGGTGGATCTTTGATGCGAGCGGGCTGAATCCGTCCGGCACGGGCAGTGCCGTCAGCGGCTTCTGGGTGCTCGAGCGCAAGCAGGTGCTCGAAGCCGGGAAGGTTGTGGCCGTCACCGCCGGCCGCTCCGCCTGGCTCTGGGCCGACCAGCAAGTGTCCAACCCAGACTGGACTGCCGCTGAGCAGCAGCTCACCGACGCGGCAAGTAACGCGCAGTCGGAGTTCTCGGTCATTGCCACAAAGGAAGGCACCCCGCTGAGCACCTTCGTGCTGGGCGGCAGCGTCGAGATCGCTGGAGACGCAGCCGTCTTTGGCGCACCCGAGCTTCTCTCCGGTGGCTACGATGCGGAGCGCTCGCTGGATGTGGACTTGCTCTGGTCGCGTGAGCGGGTCCTGTCGCTCGGCGCGGTGCTGGATTGGAACACCGTTCTGGCACAACTCAAAGCCGCCCTTTCGGCAGCCGCCGCCTCCGCACCGAAGGGAGAGTAGGGATCCGCAGATGTAGCAGATGAAGCAGATGGTGTCTGGGGTTTGTTCTTATCTGCGGTGATTTGTGAAATCTGCGGATGTCTTTCTGAATAGTCAGTTTACGGCATTACCTGCTCCCGCTGGGCTTGTTTGCGCTGAAAGTAGCTAAGAACCTTCCAGTTGCGGTTTTTTTGTCGGGGTGGTTGCCGGGGGCTGGCCGCTCCGATATCGGTTTCCTCCGCCGGGCTTTTCTCCTAGAAAGGTGCCCGCACAGCTCCTTCCTCCCGACCTATGAACGCCAGACGCCCGCTTTCCTCCTCCTCCCGTTTGCACACGCCACCAGAACCTGCGAGCCCGATAGCGGAGCCGCAGGGAGGCGGTGGTGGTTTCCGAACCTCGCGCGCTGGGCGCCAAGTTTGCGGGATTTTTCTGGGCGCGCTTGCCTTGTTCGCAGCCGACGCCGCGGCCCAGAAGCCCGCACCCGAGCGCAAAAAGTGGGACATGGACTACGGCCCATTTCTGAACTTGAGCGTCCAGATGCCGGGGGAAAATCCCGGGTCCACTCCCAAGGGCGTGGCCGTCAGGGTAGGGGAGCAACTCGAGGGAACGGTGGTCTTTGATACCGACCTGCTGCGCTGCACCGGCGGGTGGACTGGCGGGTTCCTTGATTTCAAGGGGGTCGCCTTCAGCGGTTCCCACGGCGGCAATCCGGGCCCGGTAGGCAGCGTGGTCTTCCGCACCTCGGCCCTGCCGGGTTGGAGCAAGGCTGCCAGTTTCAAGGATCCGCGTGAATTGCCCAAGGGCTTCGGCGCGTCCACGATTCCCTACGGCCCGTTGCCGGCGGAGTGGGCCAAGTACAAGGGATTGCACCGCAATGGAAACCGGGTGGTTCTCGAGTACACGGTGGGAGCCGCCCGCCTGTTGGAATCCCCGGGGATGGAAGGAGCGGGAGATGCGGCCGCGCTTGTGCGTTCTTTTCAGGTGAAAAGCCCGGGAGCCGCTTCGACGGTCTTTGTGGCGGAGGTGCCGGAGGCGACCAAGCTGGAGGAGCGGGCGGGTGGTGTGGTGTTGCTTTCAGATGGCGCCGGAAAGCCCGATGCCGTGCTCCTGCT
>CANJYI010000161.1 GCA_947478975.1 Chthoniobacteraceae bacterium | reverse complement strand
CCGCCCGCTGCCCAGAGCGCCCTTCAACTACGCGGGGATCTCTTCCGCTTTCGCACGCGCCTGCTGCCACGCCGCAGGGGTCAGCTCCTCCAGCGGTATGAGCCCCTGCACCTCCGGGCGCGTCGCCCGGTAGGAAAGCTGCGGCAACACCTCCAGCAGGTATTCCCTTCCATTGACCCCAAGCCTTTTGCACGTCTCCAAAACCGACAGGATCGCCGCGATCTTCGGCCCCGCTTTCTCGCTGCCGATCTGCATCCAGTTTTTGCGCCCAAGCGCGATCGGACGCATCGCGTTCTCCGCCCAGTTGTTGTCGATCTCCACCATCCCGTGCCCGCCCCCGGCGGAGCTCTCCAGCCGCTCCCACTGTTTGAGGGCATACGTGCACGCCTTGCCCAGCCCACTCTTGGGCAGCGCTACCGCGGCGCTCTCGAGCACCAGCGCCTTCACTACCGCCAAAAGCGCAGGACACTCCCGCAGACGCAGCTCTTCCCGCTCCCGAAACGTGAGCTGCCCCTCCCGGGCCTGACGCTCCACCTCGTAAAGCTTCCCGATGGCCACCACCACCGACACGCTCCGCGCGTTCCGGGGATCCTGCTGGGACGCTTCAAAAAACTTGCGCCTCACATGCGCCCAACACCCAAAGTACAGCAACCCGGGCCCGCCTATCTTGCCGTAGGCGGCATACCCATCACTTTGGAGCCTTCCCTCAAAACCCTCCAGGAAGTTCGCCGGCCCCTCCCGGGCGCGCCCCATTTGAAAGTCGTAAACCACCAGATCTCCCGGCCGGCTGTACTCCCAGAGGTAGGCCTGGTGCCCACTCCATCTTACGCACAAGCCGTCGGATCGTATTACACACTGGCAATCAGATGTTTGCGCAGAGTTCAAGCCGCTGCCGCAAACATCTGCCGAAGTCGTTAAAACACCCCCATACACCTGCATTGCAGGCGCTTCGACGGCCCGCACCCAACGGGACTTCCTACTCCTCTGATGCGAACGGATTCTGCTGACGAGGCAAAGAAACGCTTGTCAGTCCTTCCTCGTGCCGCTCAACCGCCGCTTTGCCGTACGCTGAAACCCGCCCCGGCATCGCCCTCCGGTCCACGGTTGAGCATGTTGCCACATCCTGGACAAATGGTCGTCGACCTGTCGTCCAAGGGGGAACAAAAAATAGTCCCGCAGGCGCCGCACGAGCTAGCGCCGGGGCGCTCGCACCAAGGACAGGCAGGCGCGCCGTTGAGAAGTTCGCTTCGAATGTCATCAGGCTTTGCCGCCCCGGCGGCCTTGACTTCTTCCTCGCTCAACCGGTGTGCTTTGACGGGCTGATAGCAGCCGAACATGGCGTCAAAGCGGTAGCGCATCAAGTAGGGAAATTTTTTGGTCTCACACCGGGCGCGCAGAAACATCTGCCTCTGAGGCCCCTCCTCGAGCGAGGGGGCCACGCCCTCGAAAACCTCCACGTTGCTGGGAAGCTTTCCGAGTTTGATTTTGCCGCCGACCGTCTCGCCTACTCCCTGACTGGCGCTGGAGACCGAGGCGGTGAGCCAGACAAAAAGTTTACCAAAAGAATCGGCCCCCATGTCCTCCATGCGGAGGACGACGTCTGTGACACTTTGAAGCACAGAATAATCCACATCCACACCGCAGCCTATGGCGTAGATGTTCGCAGGACGCGGCTGCACCTGGGCGCCAATGCGCGCAATCGGGGCGCGCCAGTCGTCGGAGGGCTGGCCGTCTGTGAGCAGGAGTACAAGGGGGCGGTAGTCGCTCTTGGCGTGATGCGAGGTCTTTCGCACCTCCGCTTGGATTCGGTCGGCCAGCAGATTGAGGGCCGCCCCAAGCGCCGTACCGGGCCTCACGAGCAGCACGGGTTCCTGAAACTCGAGGAGCGGCGTCATCGGCAAGAGCACGCGGGCCTCCGCATCAAAGGTGATGACACTTAGATGGACGGTATCGAGCGCGTGAGGATCAGTGCGCAGCTTTGAAAGCATTGAGCTCAAACCCGCGCGGACGGCCTCAATGCCTCCACCGATCATGGATTCGGAGCAGTCGATCAAAAGGTAAACGGGGAGGCGGCGGTTCATGGAGGTGTTAGTAAAAAAGGGAGAGGAACAAAACAGCAAAGCCGAGTCCGACTCCGATGAAACCGAGCAAAGAAACGAGGCAGCCGCGGGAGGTTTTGTTGTAGATGCGGTTGTACAAGGCACGTTTAGGATCTGTCACCCAACCCCATCCGCGCGGAGCCTTTAGTCCAAGACTATGCCGCAACAGTCGCTTTACTGACGTGCGAGCGGCGAAGCGCTTCTTCAGCGATGGAATACGCAGGCCAAACTTCATGGGTGAAAAAGGTCAGACCCCGCGCACCATCTGAACCTGCACAAGCCGGCCGTGTTCTTCGGGGCTGAGCAGGAGTTGCAGTCCATCGGTCAGTTCGACCTTGGAGCCGGGCGGAATGTCGCGCTTGCCGGTGATGTCCTTAAGAGCGGGCAAGGTGTTGTTCACGAACCACCAGGTGCCTTGATGCTGGACAAAATAGCCCACGGGCTTCTTTTGTTCTGGCGTGAGCTTTTCGTTCGGCGCGATGAGGCGGTTTACATGCCACGGATACAAATACTGGTCGGTGTAGACCATGAGCCGGTGGTTTTCCGGCTTGAACGAATCGGCGGACCGGCGGCGTGAGTAAAAATTCAGCACGGGCAGCAACCCGGTGTAGGCGGTGCCGCAGAAAGGGCACGAGGGCTTCGTACTATTGTCGAAAACATACCACTTCTGCGAGCATTTAGGATTTGTGCAGGGCTGGATGAGGTCGACGGTTTTGACAAGGGCCGTCTCCCAGTCGTGCGCACCGGGACGCAAGTCAGGCGAGTGGAGGCCGTCTATGAAGGCCTTCTGAAAAAGCTCGTGCAGATAGGGCCCGGTGATCTTGGCCGGCATCTTGGCGATGTCGCCGAAGGGCAAGTCTGTCGGACGCAGGCTTCCAATAAGCGGACGGTTTGAGGCATCTGAGGGGTGTTCAATGAAGAGCGCACGCTCACCCATGTGCAACTCCTCATCCCGGCCCGGGTCGGGGTCATGGATCTTCCCCCCCCTGAGCGGGTGCCGATAAAGCAGATACATGTAAATCAGCACGGCGAGCGCATGGCGGTCGGTCTCTATGCAGGGAAGGGCGCGCGCCCTGTCGGTCAGGGGCAGGGCTAGGGTCCGCAGCACCTCGGGCGCGATGAAGTCCGGAGTACCGATGACATCGGGGGGAAACCGCTGAGGCACCACTAGTCCGTCGATGTCGATGACGGAGGCGCCTCCGGTGAGGGGGTCGATCAGCACGTTCCTGTAGGAGAGATCCGAGTGGGCGAGGCCTGCGGCGTGCATGCGTTTCACTGCTCGGGCGATGCGGATGCACAGCCCTAAATAGTTCCGCCAGTTGCCTCTTTCCCGCTCGTCCAGAAAGCGCTGCTGATGGTGTGCGGTGGCAAACCATTTCCCCTCCTTGTCACGCCCCTTGATGCCAAGCATGTCGTTGTTGGTGGAGCCGAACTGGAAAAAGAACTCCTTCCGATACACCGGGGCGATCAGCGCCGTCTGGTTGGTGCCGGGAACGCTCACGATGTCAGTGGGCCAGCAATACACCGTCTCCCAATAGTCGCTGCCTGCCTGGCTGAAAATCCCGTCGCGATACTTGCCGACGATATTTTTGAGGCGCTCCATCGAGTTTGCATCCTGCTTTTCTTTGAAGATTTGCACGACGTAACTGCGGTCGGGAGCGAAGTACACCTCCTTCATCGCCCCACTGCCTGCGTGCTTGTTCTGGTCGAACTGGTACTCCGCGCCCGTGGTGATTGATTTGACTTTGACTAGGCTCATGTCGTTGCGGGCGTGGCGGTTTGAGCCGGAAGCACGGCGACCAGCGTGCGGTCGTCATGGTTGCCGGGAGAGAAGAAGTTCATCCAGTTCAGCAGCGCCTGCGAACTGGCCAGCGCTGGCTGCAGTTCTGAGTAGAACCCAGCCCACTGCGTAGGGTCGGCAAAAGCCGCGTCGCTTGGGAACTTCGGGTCAGTGATGCCATCCGTCATGGAGAAGGCCGCACAAAACTCACGCTGCCAAAAGAATTGAAAACGAAGCGCCAAACTTGCCTCGTCGTTCTTCAAGGTCTCCGGCATCGTCATAAACCAAGTCTGCCCCGCGTAATCGCCGCCCTCCGGTTTGGTGATCGGAAATCCAGTGCCGGGCCGGGTAAAAAGTCCCGCTCCACCGTCACCGATGGCAAACGTGGCGGCTACACAGCCGGCCCCCACCCGTTTCATGACGAGAAGGATGAGCGTCGTGTCAAAGTTCCGTATCACTGGCGGCGTCGGCAGTGTTTCCGAGGGCTGCGAGACCTCCGCAAGCAGCTTGTGGTGCGCATCCAATGCGGATTCGTAAAGAAGCTGACGCAGAGCGTCGCTGACCTCGGGGTGCTGCCAGTCACGGTCCTCTGCATGCAGTGCCTCCGCCCGGTTGTGCTGGGGATTGTTAAGCGCTCTGGTGAGCCTCTCCTTTGCAACTGCACACGCAATTTGCGATCCCCGTCGCGAGTAGGTCGCCGAGCCGGCACCATCAGCCACCACGACAACCAACCACCCTGAGTCGGGGGCATAACCGACGGCAAAGTCATCGTCCCGAAATTCGCCTTTATTTGCGTGCGAACGGCCACGGCAACTCGCGGCGACCACGCGGAAGGGGCCGTACTGTTTCTCAAACTGGTCTGTGAGCGGTTTTTGATAGGGTGCACCCGCTGGTGGAGGCAAATCTTTCCACAACGAAGCCGGGTCAGGGTTGATGAGGAAGGAAATGTTGAAGGAAATGCTGCGCTCGCTGCGGGACGGGACGTAGTCAAGGCTGAGGGAACCGTCAAACGCACTCGTTGGCGTGCCGGTGACCGCTCCCGTCGCCTTGTCAAAGACCAACCCGCAGCCGTCAGGCAGTTGAAGATGCGAAATACGGGCGTGCTCAGGATTGTCCCCGCGCTGCCGTGCGATGGCCGCCACGATTGAACCGGGCTCAACCTGATAAGGTTTCCCCACAGTTGCATTGCGTAGAGCGACCCTAATTGTCGGCGGCGGCGGGGCGGTCCTTGACTGCGCAAACACCCCGGCAGGAACAGCGGCGGCGGGTGCGGACACCACAGGTGCGGACGCCACGGGTGCGGACGCCACAGGTGCGGACGCCACGGGTGCAGACGCCACGGGTGCAGACGCCACGGGTGCGGACGCCACGGGTGCGGACGCCACGGGTGCGGACGCCACGGGTGCGGACGCTAGTGCAATCGGCGAGGCTTCCGGCTTCAACGCGTCCTTTAGCTGGCTAATTGACACGTTCCTGTCAGATGGCGAACCCTCCACAGTTTCGAGCAACGTGAGAAAACTCCGCGACCATTCACCGCCGCTGTACAACGCTGCGAGGAAGGGAGCGCCAGCCTGCGCTCTCCCGCCGGAGATCAGCCTGACGCAGCAGGAGGCAAACGCACGAACATCGGCATATATCGCATCCCCGCCCGAGTCCTCCACAGGTCTGGCACCAGCCTTGAACCGCTCCGCATCAAAGGCATCTTGAGCCACATTAAGCCAGTGCACGAGCGCTACATCAGAGAACAAACCATGGGCACGCCCGTCGTCATGGATCTGTTCAAGGGCCGCCGCCATGCCATAAAGAAATGAGCGGTAGTTTTTAATATTTGGACGTTGCGGAATGAGGTCCATGCGGTGGGGAGTGTTTTAGACGACGATGTGAATCTCCGCCGGCGGGCGAGGGAGGGTGATACTGCTGGTGGCACCCATGCTGCGGTTTCCACTCGAAACCGCAGAGGATACCCACTCGAAAAGTCCGGCGAGGGAATGACCATCCATTGTCTCCAGACTGTAAACATTGGGTGTGAGTTTGCGCAGCGGCTCAACCTTGGCGCTGGGGCCTGCCGCGCACGCGATGATGGAGCCGAACGGTCGCCGCCGCACCTCGGTGATCATTTGCTCGTACAGTGCCGTATCACTGGGGCCGCCATCTGTTATGAGAATGGCGACCGGCCGCCAGTCACCCCTGTCAACCGTGGTAGTACGCTGTACTTCGCTGTCCACACACTGGCACAGCATTTCGAGCGCTGCCCCCGTCATGGTCGGACTGGATTGCGGACAATCAATGAGCGGCATTTGAAAATCCTCCAAGCCGGTCAGCGGACAGACAATGCGAGGCTTCGCGTCGAAGGTGATGATGCTCACGTGAACCGATTCGAGCGCGTGCGGGTCCTGGCGCAACGACGAGATGAGAGACTGCACGCCGACCTTGAGCGCTTGAATCGGTTCGCCACGCATAGAACCGGAGGTGTCCAACAGGAGATAAACAGGAAGACGGCGGGCTGACATAAGTTGAAAAAAGCGGTCTGCACGCCGGCGGGGAGATTAGGCAAGAGGGGCGCCTCCCTGACGACGCGAAGTGTTATGATGAGAAGGCCGAAATCGAGGAGGGGTTGCAGAGACGCTACTGGCAACGTCCCCGACTGCT
>CANJYI010000160.1 GCA_947478975.1 Chthoniobacteraceae bacterium | reverse complement strand
TCACACGGCTTATCCACAGCTTGCCTTGCTCGTTCTTGGTCATCTCGCCCACGGCTTTGTCTTCATAGCTTGCAGGCTCAAAGCCCGCATCAATCGCGACATGCAGAAACCAGAGCATGTGACAACTCGCCACCGATGCGACAAATGCTTCCTCTGGGTCAACGGCGGTTGCATTAGACCACGGTGCGGACACGATGTGGGGCGAAGGCGATCCCGGCACAATCACCCCGCCGTCAAAGTGGATCGTGTGCTCCCGCGAGTAGAGGCGCTTGAGGAAATTGGGGCCGGTGTTCTGCCAGCGGATGGTGGCGGTGTGGGTGCTCATGCAGGTAAAAATCACGGATGCAAACTACGGATGTGATCAGCGAGACGGGAGGGGTCCTCGTCTTTGGCCCGGGCACCATCGTTTGAGGAAATGTAACTAAACTAATAATAAGCATTTCAGCCCCTCCTTCAGGGCCGCGCGTGCAGCTGTCGCGGGGCGCGCTAAATGACCTTGCTCATCTTCACGACGGGTAAACTCATGCCGCTGACCATCGCAATATCGTAACGCTCCACGACGGCGTAACCAAAGAAGGCGTAGAGCGGTTCTCCCGCCAGCGTGGCTACGATGTCCACCGTGCGAAAGCCTGACTCGCGAATTGCCCGCTCACAGGCGGCCATGATGCTGCGCCCGATACCACGCCTCGCCCAGTCCGGGTGAACAAAAAAGGCGCGAACCCGTGCCGCGTCACGCTGCGGGTCTAGCAGCTCATCCTCATGCTCTCTGCTGCCGTCCCCGCCATAAAGCGCGCGCCGTTTACTCCACCCGCCACAGCCGACAATTACCCCGTCGTGTTCCGCTATGAAGTAAGTCCCATCGCGAATGAGCTGCCGGTCAACGCCAAAGACAGGTCCCAGTGCTGCTTCGATTTGAGCCTGTGAATAGTAAGGAGACTGCAACGCGCGAACCGATAGCGGAATGAGTGCTTCAAGTGCTGATACATCCGCCTCATGCGCCCATCGCAGCGGCCACGACTCAGTGTCGGGACTTGGAGAGATTGAACTCATGGTGTGCGTAGTGCCGGCAGAACTGAGAGACACATTTCAGATGTTCACCCTTACCAAGCGCTCCCACGGCCCGCCAAGCCGGCTCAGGCCCGTCATTTTTCCGAACAAGCCAAACGGCTCGATGATGGCGAGGTTTGAAGGATAAGAATTTGCTTTTGACACACCCGTCACGCCTTTTTCAGCGTGGAAGCGGGAGCGTTAAAAACCAACGCCCCGGGGTGGTACATTTTGATTCGACCGCGGGTGGTACACTTTGAAGTGACCGGTGACAGTCGGTAAAATTACCGACATGTCGTCCGGCTGGGAGCGGGTTAAGTGTGGTTGCGCGGAAGAATCCGCGCCCTGCACACCATGAGAGCCAATAATGAGGAGTTAGTAACGCAGACGTCACCAGGCAGCGCTCCGGCGCATTCTGAAATGTTTCCGCCCTCGTCGCGGCGCGGGTTTCTGGCGCGGTACGGCGTGGGGTTCGGTGGGGTCAGTCTTGCGGCTCTGTTCGGCCTCAATCCATTTGCCGCAAACGCCGCTGGCAAGGTGGTCGGTCCGCTGACGCCGAAACGTCCCCACTTCGCAGGAAAGGCGAAAGCCGTCATCCATATCTACGCCTCGGGCGCACCCTCTACGATGGATACGTGGGACCCGAAGCCACTCCTGAACAAACACCACAACCAAAAGCTTCCGGGCTACGGGGGACTGGCACTGGGCTCTCCCTTTAGGTTCAGCAAGCAGGGAAAGTCCGGCATCGAGGTTTCGGAAATATTTCCGGAGCTGGGGAAGTGGGTGGACCACATGGCGGTGATCCGTTCCCTAAACGCCAGCATTCCAGACCACAAGATCGCCTCCAAAGCGCTGATGACTGGGTCAGGCATTCTGAACAAGCCGAGCCTTGGTTCTTGGACGGTGTACGGGCTGGGCACTGAAAACCAGATGCTTCCGGGCTTTGTAACCCTCGGGGGCGAACACAGCTTTCGTCAGGCCGCCTTCCTGCCGGGCATCTATCAGGGGTGCAATGTCAACTATGACCCGCGCCTGCCGTTGACGGATATCATCACCAACATCACCAACCCCTTTACCCCAGTCGAGAGGCAGCGCCGCCAGATTGACTATGCCCGTGAAATCAATGAGATGCACGCGGCCCAACTCCAGCATGACGCCCAGCTGGAGGCGCGGATACAATCCTTTGAAATCGCCTTCAACATGCAGCGCGAAGCGATGGACGCTTTCGACGTAAGCAAGGAGCCCCAGGCGGTGCGGGATCGTTACGAGTTGCTCGCCAACAGACAACGCAACGCAAACGGGACAAAGCTTCTCATTGCCCGCCGCTTGGTTGAGCGTGGCGTACGTTTTGTCCAGGTCACCACCGGCGGGTGGGACACGCATTTCGACATAGAAAAGTCTGTGCGCTCCGCAGCCGCAGGAACGGATGCCGCGGTGGCTGCGCTTCTGGGAGACTTGAAGGACCGGGGCCTGCTCGATTCCACGCTGGTGGTGTGGGGCGGCGAGTTCGGCCGCACTCCGACCGCACAAAACACCGCCGGCCTTCCGGGACGCGACCACAACGGCGCAAGCATGGTTTCCTGGATGGCGGGCGGCGGGGTCAAAGGCGGGGTTGCCTACGGCGCGACAGACGAGTTTGGGGGAACTGCTGTGGAAAACGTTGTCGGCATTCCTGACTTTCACGCAACGATTCTTGCGCTGCTTGGCTTCGACCATGAGCGGCTCACCTACAACTACAACGGCCGGGACTTTCGGCTGACGGATGTGTCGGGCAAGGTCATCAAGGACATTATTGCCTGAGGGGTTCCATGCGCAGGCTTCTTTCAATCCTACTGTTTGGGGTGATGGCGGTCGCCTCGACCTTGCCTTTGCACGGCGCAAGCGGCGGGCTGACTCCAGCGCAGACCGCCTTTTTTGAAAACAAGATCCGCCCCCTCTTGATCGAGAACTGCATGGAGTGCCACTCGGGCGCCAAACAAAAGACAAAGGGCGGGCTGAGCATGGACGACCGCGAGTCGATGCGCCGGGGAGGCGACTCCGGCCCTGTGATCACTCCCGGGGAACCGGATGCCAGTCCGCTCCTTGCCGCGGTGGAAGGTCGCGGGGAGCTACAGCAGATGCCGCCAAAGAAGCGGCTTTCAGCGGAACAAATCTCCGCCCTCAGAGCGTGGATTGCCATGGGTGCCCCCGATCCCCGCGAGGCAAGCGCTGTCCTAGTGGGGCCCAGTACGCGGCGCTGGTCGTTCCAACCGGTTGTTTCTTCTCCCGCCGCTCCCGTTGTGAAGGACCGCGCGTGGTCCAGGACGCCTGTCGACCTGTTTGTCCTCGCGAAGCTCGAGGAGAAGGGAATGCGGCCAGCGGCAATTCCCGAAACTGGCAGCCCGCTCGAGGTGCGCACCAAGAGGGAGGCTTTGCTGAGGCGCGTCTACTTCGACTTGATTGGACTGCCTCCCTCACCGGAGCAGACGCGCGCTTTTCTTGCAGATAGTTCGCCGAAGGCCTTTGAAGCAGTCGTGGACGCCCTGCTCCGCAGCCCCCACCACGGGGAACGCTGGGCCCGTCACTGGATGGACACGGCGCGCTACTCGGACACGGGAGGCGTCCCGGAGAGGGGATTCGACCAGCGCTTTCCCTACGCATGGGGCTACCGAGACTGGCTCATCCACGCCGTGAACAAGGACATGCCCTACGATCAGTTCATCCTCAACCAACTGGCGGCAGACCAAATCAACAAGAGGCCCAACCCAAACTGGGCTGCGCTGGCCTTCATCACCATCGGCCAAGCCTCCTCCAACCAAGACGAGATTATCAACGAGCGCATCGACGCAGTTGGCAGGGGCTTTCTGGGGCTCACCCTCGCGTGCGCGCGTTGCCACAACCACAAGTTTGACCCAATCACGCAGGCTGACTACTACGCGCTCCACGGCGTGTTCAGCAGCATCACTCAGCCGAGTGAAGGTCCGGTGATTTGGGGCAGCACGGATCCCGCGCTTGTCGCCGGAAATCAGGCCAAGCTCCGTGAACTCCACGACCACGCCTGGGCCGTTTACCTGCACATCGCCAAACGGGAGAACGCAAGGATGCGCGCGAAAGCCGCCTCCTATTTCCACTACGCGATGGCCACCCTCAACGGATTCAAAACGGACGAGGACCGTGAACGTGCGAGGGAATTACAGAAAAGGCTCAGCATTGTCGGAGATGACTCCTACTGGCTCCGCGGCGAGTTCGCCCCGAACTTTAAGTTCAACGGAAGAGATCCTGTCCTCGGCCCCTTCGTGGCCCTGGCTGCAGGCGATCGAAAGTATTTCGAGGACATCATTGAGGGCAGGCGCACGGGCTACAACAGCGTCGTGCTTGCCTTTTTCAAGGCACAGCAGTCGCTGCCCGAGGATCTGGAGAGTGTCGCAAAGCTCTTTGAGAGGTTTTGGGAGTCAACGGTCGCTCCCGTTGCGGGGAAACCTGTGGAGTCTGGCTGCAAAGATTTTGTAGCGGAGATCAACGCCGGAGATGGCATCACCTCGCTGATCTGGAAGCTGCGCGAGAAAGTTGTTGGCCATCCCAAGTTGGAGTTGATGGAGCTGGCGGTTTTCCCGTGGCGGTTGATTGCACCGGAGCTGCCTTTGCGCGGCAGCGTCCGTAGAAGCCCGACTGATTCGTTGGAGCTGAAATTGTTGGAGGAGTGCCGCGGCCACGATGCGCGCGGCAGTGAGCTGGAGACCGCGGGACAGGTCAATGGAATCAACATGTTCAAGTTGACCAATCAAGTGGGGGCGATGCGCGCGATGTCGGTCGAGGAGTTGCCCAAACCGGTCGAGTCGCCGATTTATCCGCGAGGTAACCGTCCCGCTGCGAATGACCCTGCCGCCCGCAAGCTCGTGCCCCGGCGCTACATTGATGCGCTCACTCCGGGTGGAGCCCAGCCCTTTCTGCACGGCAGCGGCCGACTGGAGTTGGCGCAGGCGATCGCCAGCAAGAGCAATCCGTTCACGGCTCGCGTGGCGGTCAACCGCATTTGGATGCACCTGCTGGGCGAGGGCTTGGTGCGCACGCCCGACGATCTGGGCAGCCGTGCCGGGGAGCCATCGCATCCGGAGTTGCTCGATTATCTTGCTTGGTGGTTCATGCAGGATTTGCCCGGAAAGCCCGCCTGGTCTGCAAAAGCACTGATCAGGTTGATCGTGCTCTCGAGCGTTTACCAACAAAGCCCGCTGAGTGACAATCTGGCTCAATACCAGAAGATCGATCCGGCAAACGCGCTGCTTTGGCGGGCCAACATCAGGCGTCTTGATTTCGAGGCGTTCCGCGACTCTATGCTTATGATGGCCGGCGTGCTTGATCCGAACGTGTTCGGGCCCCCGGTCAATTTGGTGAGCGAGCCCTACTCGCGAAGGCGCTCCATCTACGGGTTTATCGACAGGGGGGCGCTGCCGGAATTGCTGACGCAGTTCGACTTCGCCAACCCCACAGAGCCCAACTCCCGCCGCACCGCAACGATCGTCCCTCAGCAGTCGCTGTTCTTAATGAACAGTCCTTTCACCATCGTCATTACCCGCTACATCAGGCAACGTCCTGAGGTCCAGGCCGCCATTGGCCGTGGGGAGGAAGATGGCCTTCGCGCCGTGTACCGCGTTGTGCTGCAACGGACGCCGAACGAGCGCGAACTGTCCAAGGGGCGCGCCTTTTTGAAGGTTGAACGGGAAGAGCAGGCCGGAATTGAGAACGCCCAGAGGGCGCTGCTTGGTAAGGCTCAACAGCGCGCAGAGGCCATCCTTGCGGACGCACAAAACAAGAGCGGGGTCGATGCACGCGCGCCGGTGGTAAACCGTGGACGGGTTGTAGAGCGATCCCCCCTCGACCCATGGGAAAGCCTGGTGCAGGTGCTGCTCTCAAGCAACGAGGCGATGTACCTCAAATAAAATGAAAGAACATGAACACTGCCCCCTAGTTCCCCTTATTTCCCGCAGCAGAGCGCAGCGACTCGAAGGATTCCCCGTTTTCTTTGGAGAGGGAGCATTCCTCTTTGAACAGATAGCCGTCGTCCTTCATCCCCCTGCTCACGGCAAGTCTCGCAAGGTGATTGTACCGCTGTTGTCACTGACAAGGTAAAAGCCTGCTGATCGGAGTTGGCAGGCCCTAGGTAGCCCATGAACCTCTTCATGTGAAGGGCGAAAGTCGAAGGAAAGAACACGATTGCGACCCCCTGTATTGCAACAATCCCCGCCTGCTCTTGTGCCGTCGGCTTTCGTGCGCGATAGGCGAGATCAATCGCCGCCATAACGTCGGTGATCTGACTCAACGACAGAGCGGAGTCGCCCGACTGCATCACCCCAATGGGCACAGGCTTATGATTTTCATAGTGCCAGGCAGAGGAGTAGGGATTGCTCAGAAACAGAACAACATTCGCAACCACATACACTAGAAAAATGCTGACAAAAAATCTGGAGGCGAAATTTTTCTTTGATTTTCCAGAAGTTATATTTTTGGAAGCCTATTGTAGTCCCCTAAAAGTTTGAATAACGGCGCTGCAAGTGCTATTTCCAG
>CANJYI010000159.1 GCA_947478975.1 Chthoniobacteraceae bacterium | reverse complement strand
GCCACTGCTTTTGTGTCCATCATGCAGGGCTGCAACATGCGCTGTACTTTTTGCATCGTCCCTTCGACCCGCGGCGGCGAGCGCTCCCGCGGCATCGCTGAAATCGTCGAGGAGGTGCGGACACTCGCCCAAAACGGCGTCCGCGAAGTCACCCTGCTGGGCCAGATTGTCAACCTCTACGGACGGAATGAATTTCAGAAGGTGGATGGAAAGAGCCCGTTTGTGCAGCTGCTGGAGGCCGTGCACGGCGTCGATGGCATTGAGCGGATTCGCTTCACCTCCCCGCATCCCATCGGCTACCGCCCCGACCTGGTGGAGGCCTTTGCCCGGTTGCCCAAGCTGATGCCGCACTGCCATCTGCCCCTGCAGTCCGGTTCAGACCGGCTCCTTAAACAGATGCATCGCGGATACACCGCGGCAAGGTATGTCGCCCTGACTGAGGCCCTGCGCGCTTCCCGCCCTGACATCGCGCTGACCACCGACATCATCGTTGGGTTTCCCGGCGAAACGGAGGAGGACTTTGCCCAGACCATGGCCCTCGCGGAGGCTGTCGCTTTCGATAACGCCTTTATCTTCCGCTACTCGCCCCGGCGCGACACTCCCGCCGCGACCATGGGCGAGCAGCTCCCAGAAAGCGTCAAGGAGGCGAGGAATCAGGAACTGCTCGGGGTGATCAATGAGATTGCGCGCGCCAAGAACGAGGCGCTTGTCGGACAGACGGTCCAGATCCTTTGCGAGGGGCCCAGCAAGACCAACGCGGAGCGGCTCACTGGCCGGACGCCCCAGAACAAGATTGTCGTTTTTGAAGGCGGGCCGCGCCACATCGGAGAGATTTTTGAGGTGCGGGTGACCCGGACGACCGGGTTCACCCTTTATGGCGATCCCGCCCTCCTTTGAGGTCCTTGGGCGGTGGGTGTTGCGGCGGGTGGGTTGCTGGTGAACCACCAGTGGTTGTGGGTGCTCTTTCCTGAACCCCAATGGATGGGGGCTTGATTCCCGGCGGGGACTGCGCGAGGGTTTGGACGCACCCTCAGCAAAACCGGCCCTATGTACCTTCATTCCCTTGAACTTTTTGGGTTCAAAAGCTTCGCTCCCAGAACCGTGATGGAGTTCCATCGCGGGGTCACCTGCGTTGTGGGCCCCAACGGATGCGGCAAGTCGAACGTGCTGGATGCGATCCGGTGGGTCTTGGGGGAACAGTCGGCCAAGGCGCTCCGGGGTGGGGAAATGGCGGACGTCATTTTTTCGGGGACGGATTCCCGTTCGGCGCTGGGCATGGCGGAGGTGACCATGAACTTTGCCGAGTGTGAAACGCAGCTGGGGGTCGAATGGAACGAGGTGGCGGTGACGCGCCGGGTGTTCCGGGACGGTTCCTCCGAGTACCTGCTCAACAAGACGCCCTGCCGTCTCAAGGACATCCATAATTTGTTCATGGATACCGGAATCGGGCGTTCCGCCTACTCCATCATGGAGCAGGGGAAGATCGACCAGATCCTTTCCTCCCGTCCGGAGGATCGGCGCGCCATCTTTGAGGAGGCCGCCGGCATCACACGGTTTAAGAGTCAGAGGAAGGAAGCGCTCCGAAAGCTGGAGGCGACCGAGGCGAATTTGCTGCGGATTGACGATGTCATCAAAGAGGTCAACCGGCAGATCGCCTCCATGCAGCGGCAGGCTGCCAAGGCGCGGCGCTACCAGACGTTGCTTTCGGAGTTGCGGACATTCGAGACCCATTCCGCCCGCCAGCAGTGGGAGCGGATGGACGATGCGCGCCGTGCCGGACAGGAGGAGCTCGAGGCGCAGAGGGCCCGGCAGTCGGAGTTGGAAGGGGAGATTGAATCGAGCGAGTCTGAACTGGCAGTGCGCAGGAGCGCTCTAGCGGCGATGGAAGAGCAGCTCGACGCGGCGCGCCGGAGCGCCTCCGACCTGCGGACGCGGATTTCCAGCCACGAGAGCCGGATCTTGTTCAACAGCGAAAAGCAGGCGGAATTTGAAGGCCTCACCGCCCGCTATCAGGGCGAACTGCTGGTGGCGTCGGAAAAGCTCAGTGCGGCGGAGGGCGAGATTCTTTCGGTGGACGCGGAGTTGCGCGAGATTACGGCGGTGTTGGCGGAGGAGATGAGCCGGATGGAGCAGGCGCAGGCGGCGAACAGTTCCACCGCGCAGGAGCGGGTCGAGAGCGAGCGGGAGCTGCAGGAGCTCCTGCGGGAGATGCAGCGGGAGGAGCAACGGGTTTCCGGAGTCCGCGGCCAACTTTCCAGCCTGACCCAGCAGCGGGATGGAATGGAGGCGCGCCTCTCGGTGCTTGGCGCCGAGGCTGAGAATTTGCGGGCGGAAGTGGCCACCCTTCAGGAGCAGGCGGCGCAGGCCCAGTCGGCGCATGCCGCAGCCTTGGAGTGCGTGGAGCGCAGTTCGGCCGAGTTGGCAGGATTAGAGGGGGAGCTGCGGTTTTCGCAGATGGGGTTGGCCACGGTGGAAGGGGAACTGCGCCAGGCACAGCGGGCGGTCTCGGACAAGGAGAGCCGGATCGAGGTGCTGCAGGCTTTGCTGGAAAGCGGCGAAGGCTTCTCTTCTGGCACGCAGATGGTGCTCAAGGGTCTGGACAACCCCGAGTTTTTCCTCCCCTCGCTGCAGGGGGCGCTGGCGGCCGGGATCGAGGTGGAGCCTGAGTACGTGGCGGCGGTGGAGGCGGTGCTGGGGCTGAACCTACAGTCGATCCTGCTCAAGGACGCGCAGAAGGCGGGACACATTCTCAAGACGTTGCGTTCCCAAAAAGGGGGGCGAGTGGTGCTGGCCTTGGAGGAGTTGGACGACGCCTTCGATCACATTGAGAATCCCGAGTTGGAGCTGCCCGAGGGTGCGCTCGGTTGGCTCTTGCACAAGGTCAAGCCTCTGCCCGGTTTTGAGCGGTTGGTGGAGCGCTTGATCAACTTTGCGGTCCTGGTGCCCGATGTGGACACGGCGCTCAACCTTTTTCCGCTGCGTGGCTGGACCTTAGTGACCCTCCAGGGGGATGTCCTCACGGGCGACGGCATGTTGCATGGAGGCGTGGAATCGGGCACCGGCCTTTCCTCGATTTTGGAACGACGCAACCAGGTCCAGTCCCTCGCAGTCGAACTGGAAACGGCGCGCGGCAATTTCTCAGAAAAGCAAACCCGCCGTGAGGAGATCGCCGCGGAGTGTCAGACCCTCGGGGCTCGCATGAACGACGCCCGCGAACAGCGGCAGTCGGCCGCGGTGGAGCAGTCCACTTTGCGGGCGCAACTGACCCAGTGGGAGCGGCAGTTGAGCGAGACCCAGCGCAAGCTCCAGCAAATGGAGGGGGAGCAAAGCGGTGCGCAGGCCCGGATGGCGGAGTCCGCGGACCGGTTGGCCGCGTTGGAGGAGGAGGTCAACATTGCGGCCAGCCACGTGGGAAGCCAGCAAGCGCGCCGGCAGGAGCTCCAGGGCATGCTGGAAGCGTTGCGGGCAAGGGAGGCGGAGTCCTCCGGGGAACTGAACGAATTGAAGGTGCGTGTGGCCACCGAGCGGCAGCGGCACAGCTCGCTACAGCAGCAGCGCCAGCCGATGGACGGCCGCCTTGCCGAGTTGCGAAACCTCATTGAACAGCGGGAGCGCGACATTGAGGGATACAGCGGTCGGATTGCAGCGGCGGCGGCGGAGAGTGCCGAGATCGAGATGAGTTTGGAGGCGCTACGGGGCCGGGTGGGTGAATCGGAGGAAGTGCTCCAGTCGCTGCTGGCGCAGCGGGCTGCCGTGGCGGCGGAGGTGGAGGAGGGGAACGCCCAGGCGCGCACCTGGCGGGCGCAGTTGACCGCACTGGTGGACAAACGTTCTCGCATTGAGGTGCAGCTCAGCCAGGTGGAGATGCGCATCAGCGCGGTCGAAGAGCACATTAGAAAGCGCTACCAGATCGAACTTTCGGAGTTTTCCAAGGACTTGTACGCACTCAAGGTGGCCTATCGCGATGCGCTCAAGCGGCCCCGGTCCGGGGCGGGCTCGCATTCGGAAACGGAACCCCAGGCGGTGGCCGTGCCCTCGGAGGACGGCGGGGAGGAGAGCGAGGAACAAAGAGAGACGGCCGCCTACGAACTGGATTGGGCGCGGCTGGATGGGATGGTGCGGGAGATCGACCAGCGCATCGACGCCATGGGCCCGGTCAACATGGAGGCAATCCAGGAGTACGAAGAGCTGGAGCAGCGGCATGGCTTCCTGCAGCAACAGCACGCCGATCTGATCAATTCCAAAGAGGAATTGCTGCAGGTCATCGCCAAGATCAACAACACGACGCGGCAGCTTTTCTCCGAAACCTTCGAGAAGGTGAGGATCAACTTCCAGGAGATGTTCACCGAACTCTTCGGCGGCGGCCGCGCAAACTTGGTGCTCACCGATGAAAGCGATCCGCTCGAGAGCGGGATCGAGATCATCGCCAAGCCCCCGGGCAAGCAGCTCCAGAGCATCACGCTGCTCTCCGGCGGGGAAAAGACAATGACGGCCGTCTCGCTCCTCTTCTCTATCTACATGGTCAAGCCCAGCCCATTCTGTGTGCTGGACGAGATGGACGCGCCGCTGGACGAATCCAACATCAACCGTTTCATCAAGATTCTCGATCGCTTTGTCGGACAGAGCCAGTTTGTGGTCATTTCGCACAACAAAAAGACGATCGCCCGAGCAGACGCTTTGTACGGGGTGACCATGGAGGAGCACGGGGTTTCCCGCCTGGTGGGCGTCAAGTTTACCCGGCGCGACGAGAGTCGTGCCGGCGTCGACGTCACCGGCGACTCCAACGCGGACCAGGTGCCCAGCGTCGCAGAGGCCTTTGGCAAGAGCCCGAGACTACACAGCGAGGACACAGCGGCAGAGACCGCCTAGTGGTGCGGAGTAGTTGATTTCTCGAGCACGAGGGCGGCTTCTTTTATGGGCCGCGGACGCGCCTTGGTTGAAACGAACCGTTCACGCCTCCGGCATCGGATCCGGCACTTTGGCTGG
Organism: Chthoniobacteraceae bacterium; assembly: GCA_947478975.1. GTDB lineage: Bacteria > Verrucomicrobiota > Verrucomicrobiia > Chthoniobacterales > Chthoniobacteraceae > Chth-196. The sequence continues at coordinate 1,798 of CANJYI010000159.1, read as the reverse complement.
TTTTTGGGGGCTAATTGCCTTCCGCCTGTGCCCCCACCGAAAGGACAATCTTCCCGGCCGCTCCGGGCTGCATCAACATCTCGGTGGCCAGCGCCGCCTGTTCGAGCGGAAATACAGCGCGCACCACCGGCTTGAGAGAGCCCTCGGTGAGGCCGGAAAGTAAATCGCTGTGGATCCGCGCCAGCACTCCAGGGGGAGCATGCAAAATCATCGCCCCACGGATGTCGGCCTCGCGAAGCATCAAGTCTCGGGGCTGGATCTGCACCGCCCCCCTCGATCCCACCACCACCACGCAACCTCCATGGGCGAGCATCGGCAGGTTGCGTCCCAAGTTCACATTAGCCAACATTTCCAATATCACGTCGACTCCAGCCCCACTCGTGCTCTCCAGAACGCTTTGGTGGTAGCCGGGTTGGTTGTGGTCAAACACGTGCTCTGCCCCTTGGCTGCGCAGCAGGGCACGCCCGGTTTCGCTTCCTCCGGTTGCAAAGACGCGCAGGCCCGCGCGGCGCGCCAGTTGGACGGCCGCCAGGCCCACTCCGCCGGTCGCTCCGTGGATCAGGACAGACTGGCCCCGCTTGGCGTTTCCACGGTGGAAGAGTGCATAACTGGCCGTTGCGTAGGGAATCCCTAAACAGGCGCCGTCCTCGAAGGATACCTGCGGGGGCAGGGGATGGATCTGTGTTGGCAGGCAAATGCACTGCTCAGCATAGGTTCCTGTCAAGGAACCTGAAAGATACACGCGCTGCCCCTTGCGGTAGCCCCGCACCTGCGAACCCGCCGCCTGCACCACCCCAGCCCCGTCCATTCCCGGAGTGTAGGGAAGGGAGGGCAGCTTCGCGTAACTGCCCGAACGGATATAGGTGTCGACCGGGTTGACCCCGGCTGTGTGCAAGCGGATGAGCAACTGGTCCGGTTCGGGCTTTAGGTCCGGCACGTTCCGCACCTGTAGGACCTCGGGCCCTCCAAAATTCTCGACTGATATGGTCCTCATTTTCTTAAAATCAATGGATGCCGGCCGGCTTCACGTCCAGTCTCACCCGCAAAACCATGACATCTCCCGATTCCACACACCATCCCACAGAAGTCTCCGCAGGGCAGGCCCCCGGCCTCCAGGGGCCAAAAGGCATTGAACATGCTGGAGTTATAGATTTTCTGGGGTTCGATCAAACTTCCGGTGAAGTCCTGCTCACAATGGTGGAACTGCGGCCCTGGACGCCCGGAAGCCCTCAGCTGTTTCAGCTTCAGGAGAAACTAAACGCCTATCTTTCCTTCATTCTGGACGGCGAAATGCTGGATTCCTACCCCCAGTTTGCGCAAAAGCCCGTGCGCCTGCGCCTGGAATGCGCCACGCCCCCCAGCGAGGATGAAACTGCCTTCCTACAGCATGTTTACGAACAGACCCACCTCCAAGGAATTGTCTTCGAAGTGGATGTCGTCGCCGGCGGCTGTGGCTGCGGCCAACCCACCAGCCAGTGCAGCCAGTGAGCCATCCCACGGCGTTGCCGTGGGATGGCGTCACCGTGGGGAACCCCCGCCTCCACACGGATACGCCCCAACGGGGCACCCTCCTCGCAGAGAACAGGCACTTCGGAGCCCCAAAAAACGGGACCGGCGGGGGGTGAAAGGCAGGGCTAGACTAGGTCTAGGCTTGGTGGCATGTTTAGGTGTGATTTCGATGAACCTTTACGAAGCTAAAACGCAGCTCTCCAAACTGGTTGCCGCTGTGGAGACACGCGGAGAACTTGTGGTTCTTTGCCGGAATGGTATGCCGGTCGCAGATATCGTGCCGCATGAG
>CANJYI010000158.1 GCA_947478975.1 Chthoniobacteraceae bacterium | reverse complement strand
GTAGAGGTTGGGGTTTCTGACCCCGCCCTTTGCGCCCCTCCTCAAACTCCGGCATACAGCCCCCTTAACTTCCAAACGCTACGGCGCTTAAGCGCCTCTTTTTCCAATGATCCAGTGGTTTCTCAAAAAGGTGATCGGCTCCAAAAACATGCGCATGCTCAAGACGCTGCGTCCGACGGTAGAGCGCATCAAAGAGTTGGAGGTGGAGTACCAGCAGCTCAGCGACGATGAGTTGCGCGCAAAGGTGAACGGCTGGCGCAACCGCCTTTCGTTGGCCAAGGATCCGACGGAGCAGGCTGTGATCCTCGACGAACTGCTTCCCGAGGCCTTTGCCGCGGTCAAAAACACGGGCCGCCGGCTCACCGAGCGCAAGCACACCTTCATCGCCTGCGATCAGGAAGCGCGCTGGGAAATGGTGCACTTTGACGTCCAGTTGATTGGCGGGATCTGTCTGCACCGTGGGATGATTTGCGAGATGGCGACGGGCGAGGGCAAGACGCTGGTGGCGACTCTGCCTCTGTTTCTCAACGCGCTTGCCGGGCGCGGAGCCCACCTTGTCACCACCAACGACTATCTGGCGAGGCGCGACGCGGAGTGGATGAGCCAGATCTACGGGTTCCTGGGCCTGACCACCGGCATCATCCAGCACGACCAGTCCTCGGATCTGCGCCGCGAGCAGTACACTGCCGACATCACCTACGGGATGAACTCCGAGTTCGGGTTCGACTACCTCCGTGACAACGGGATGGCCTCCACCTGTGCGCAACAGGTGCAGCGCGGACATGCATTTGCGATCGTGGACGAGGTCGACTCCATCCTCATCGATGAGGCGCGCACGCCGCTGATCATCTCCGGCCCGGCCACCGTATCCACCCACCAGTTTGACCGTTACAAACCCATGGTGGATGACCTGGTGCGCAAGCAGGCGATGCTTTGCAACCGGCTGGCCTCCGATTCGGAGGAACTCTGGAAGGCCGGCAAGGTCGAGGAATACGGGCAGCTCCTCTACAAAATCAAACTCGGCCAACCCCGCAACAAGGGACTCATGCGCGCCATGGAGGACGCCGAAAAACGGCGGGCGCTCGACAAGGGCGAACTCTTCTTTGCCACGGACTCCCAAAAGGAGGCCCTCTTTGCAATCAAGGAGGAGCTTTTCTTCACCATCGACGAGCGGGCCCACGAGGCCGACCTCACTGACAAGGGCCGCAATTTCATCAGCCCCGACAACCCCGACGCATTCGTGTTGCCGGACCTGATCACCCAGTTTGCCGAGATCGACCAGAACCAGTCGCTCTCGACGGCTGAAAAAAGCGAGGCCAAGAACAGCTGCCAGGCGCACATGGACCACCAGTCCGAGCGCATCCACAACATCACCCAGCTGCTGCGCGCCTACTGCATTTACGAGAAGGACGTCAACTACGTGGTCGAGGAGGGCAAGGTGGTCATAGTCGACGAGTATACCGGCCGCAAGATGCCCGGGCGCCGTTGGAGCGACGGGTTGCACGGGGCAGTCGAGGCGAAGGAAGGCGTGACCATCGACCGCGAGACCCAGACGCTGGCGACTATCACCATCCAGAACTACTTCCGGCTCTACAGAAAGTTGGCGGGCATGACGGGGACTGCCGAGACGGAGGCCAACGAGTTTCACGATGTCTACAAGCTGGATGTGGCGGTCATTCCGACCAACCGGCCGTGCGTGCGCAACGACCTCAACGACTTGATCTACAAGACGCGCCGCGAAAAATTGAGTGCCGTAATCACCGAGATTCAGGAAGCCCACGCAAAGGGGCAGCCCGTGCTTGTGGGAACGGTGAGCGTAGAGCAAAGCGAGGTGCTCTCCCGTATGCTCAAGCGGGAGAAGGTGCCGCACGCCGTTCTAAATGCTAAGTTCCACCAGCAGGAGGCCGAGATCGTCGCGAAAGCCGGCCAAAAGGGCGCGGTGACCATTTCGACAAACATGGCCGGACGCGGCACCGACATCAAACTCGGTGAGGGCGTGCGCGAACTTGGCGGATTGTACGTCGTTGGCACGGAGCGCCATGAATCCCGCCGCATTGACCGCCAGTTGCGCGGACGCTGCGCGCGGCAGGGGGATCCGGGCCTTTCCCGGTTCTTTGTTTCGTTTGAGGACGACCTCATGCGCAATTTCGGGGCGGCTGACCGCATGACGCGGATGATGGAGCGCTTCGGGTTGCAGGAGGGGGAATCGCTCGAGCACCCGTGGCTCAACAAGTCGGTGGAGACGGCGCAGAAGCGTGTCGAGCAGCGCAACTACATGGTGCGCAAGCGCTCCCTCGAGTTTGACGACGTCATGAACAAGCAGCGCGAGGTCATCTACGGCTGGCGCAACGAGTCGATCTCGACGGACAACCCGCGCCAGATGCTGGACGAGGCCATTGAGGAGGTGATTCCGGCCAAGGTCGCCGAATTCATCCAGCCCGACCTGCCCGCAGAGGGCGAGGCGCTGTTGCATTGGGTCAATGTGACCTTCCCCTTGGCGGTGACCCCCGAAGAGGGGCCTTTCGCTTCGGGTGACGCGGCCAAGATCTCCGAGTACCTCATCGAGCGGGTGCGCGCCGCCTATGCGCTCAAGTGCGCCCACGAGGAGCCCGAGTCTCTACTCCATACCGAGCGGATGATTCTGCTCAATGCAATCGACCGTCTCTGGCAGGAGCACCTTTACGGCATGGACGCGCTGCGCGAGGGCGTGTACCTGCGCGCCTACGGCCAGAAGGATCCCCTGGTGGAGTTCAAGTCCGAGGCCTACGAGATGTTCGAGGTGCTCATGCAGGCGATCCGCAGCGAGATCCTCCACAACCTGTTCCGTTCCGCTTCCAATCTCATGGCCTTCGAGCAGTTCCTCGCAAGCCTGCCGCAGTTTCTGCAGTCCTCCGACGAAACGGGCGAGGTGGTTGAGACGCGCGAACCCGCACGGTCCACTTATCCTGAACTGCCGGAAGCTTCTCTGGATTCCGTTTTCGGGGCGCGGGCGCGTGATGCACAGCCAGTGCAGGTGGGGCGCAATGATCCTTGTCCCTGCGGCAGCGGGCGTAAATTCAAGGGCTGCTGCGGCAAGGTCACGGTGTAGGGCCACTGCCACTGGGGGAGCTCCCGATCATGTCAGCGCCGCGCGATCAGGCCTCGCTCGTGTGTTCCCCGGAACCACGCCTTTTGGCGGGGGCCGGGGCGCCTTCCGGGGTTTGCGAGGCGTTCGCCTCGGGCGACGCGGTCGGGGTGCTGTACCTCGCGACGGCGGCGCTCAAGGACAGTCTGCCTCCCGAGCTTGCTTGGGCGCGCGACTGGGGGAGGTGTTTTTTCACTCAACTCTGCCAAACCCGCGACCCGGGGGCTGTTGCGCCTCCATCGGAGGCTTTGCTGCAGGCGGCACTGCAGGCGGCACCGCCCATGCCCGGCGCGGAATACCTCAGCGAGGCGCTGCTGGTGCGTGTGTGGGAAGAGCTGCGCGAGGCGGTGTCCGTGGCGGCTGCGGCCCATGCAGGGGGGCTTGCCGGTTGGTTGGATGAACGCAGTCCGCTATGGCATCTGGTTGGGCGCGTGACCTTTCACCTCGCGGAAAACAAGCGGAACGAGGCGCAGCCATTCGCCTTCATGGCGACCTACACCGACCAGCTCACCGCCACAGGCCAGTTGCAGCACACGCCCTTGGGAAGGGCGCTCCAAAACTACGCGGCCCAGAAAAACCAGCCCCTACTGGATGCCCTGCTGCAGCCGGTCCGGGCCGCTTCGCAGCGCTCCCCCCTGGTGCGCGAGTTGCTGGAAAGCCGGCGTCTTTTTCAGGCGCTCGCCTGGACGCCGCAGGAGGCGTTCGCCTTTCTGCGGGAGATTCCAGCGCTTGAGGAAAGCGGTCTGGTGGTGAAGCTTCCAGACTGGTGGAAGCGCAAGGGGCCCTCGCGCCCGGCGGTGGTGGTGACCCTCGACGCGGCCAACGCCGGAGGGGTCGGACTGAACGCGATGCTTTCCTTCAAGGTGGAGGCCTCGCTGGACGGGGCCAGGCTCACGCCCGAGGAGTGGGCCCAGATTCAGGCTTCGCCCTCCGGGCTGGTAAACCTCCGGGGCCAGTGGGTGGAGCTGGATGCCGAGCAGCTCGGACGGGTCATGGAGCACTGGAAGCAGGTGCAGGCGGCACACCAATCCGGAGGGCTTTCCTTCCACGAGGGAATGCGATGGCTGGCAGGGTATCCCTCCGCCGGCACGGGGGAGGCGGTTGCGCTCGATCTGGATTCGGGGCGGGAATGGACTGAGATCGTGGCGGGCAAGCAGCTCGAGAAGGTTCTTCAACAGTTGCGCGAACCCGGAGAGGCGGCTGAGGCACCGGGGCTTTTGGCGGTGTTGCGTCCCTACCAGAACCGCGGTTTTGCCTGGCTGCATTTCCTTACAAGGTTGGGCATTGGCGCCTGTCTTGCGGACGACATGGGTCTGGGAAAAACATTGCAGCTCATTGCGTTGCTGTGCCAGAGGCGGGCGGATTTGGCGCCCGGTGGGCGGCCCAGTATTCTGGTGGTGCCCGCGTCACTTGTTGGGAACTGGCTGCGTGAATTCAGCCGTTTTGCGCCGCATCTGCGTGTCATCGCGGGACATTCCTCGGTGGTGTCGAAGGAAACTTTGGAGGCGCTCAGCACGGATCCCAAGGAGGCGCTTGCCGGTTGCGACGCGCTGCTGACCACCTACGGGCTGTTGCAGCGCACGGCCGCGCTGCAGGAGGTCGAGTGGGATCTGGCGGTTCTCGACGAGGCGCAGGCGATCAAAAATCCTGCCACGGCGCAGACGCGAAGCGTCAAGAAGTTGAAGGCGCGCGCCCGCATCGCGCTGACGGGGACGCCGGTTGAGAACAGGTTGGGAGATTTGTGGAGCCTGTTTGATTTTCTAAACCCGGGGCTGCTGGGGAAGGCGAGCGATTTTGCGCAGGTGGCCAAGAGCCTCGCGGCGAGTCCCGGTGGCTACGCCCCTGTGCGGAAGCTTATCCGCCCCTATTTGCTGCGGCGCCTCAAGACGGACCGCCGGATCATTTCAGATCTGCCCGACAAGACGGAGGTGCAGGCCCGCTGCTCCCTCACCAAAAAGCAGGCGGTGCTTTACGCGAAGCTGGTCGAGCAGCTGAAGGCGGATCTCGCCAACGAGGATCTCCCTCCCAACCAGCGGCGCGGGTTGGTGTTGGGTTACCTGATCAAATTCAAACAGGTGTGCAACCACCCGAGCCATTGGAGTGGAGACGGACGGTTTGAGCCGGAGGAGAGCGGAAAGTTTTTGCGTCTTACGGAGATCGCCACCGAGCTGGCGGAGCGCCAGGACCGCTGTCTGGTCTTTACGCAGTTTCGGGAAATGTCCGACGCCCTGTCCCAGCACCTGGCCAACGTTTTTGGGCGGCCGGGGTTGGTGCTGCATGGCGGCACACCGGTGCGCCAGAGGGCGGAGCTGGTGGAGCGGTTTCAGGCGCCGGACGGGCCCCCGTTTTTTGTGCTAACCGTGAAGGCTGGGGGGACGGGGCTGACCCTGACGGCCGCCAACCATGTGATTCATTTCGACCGGTGGTGGAATCCTGCTGTGGAAAACCAGGCGACCGACCGTGCGTTCCGTATTGGCCAGAAGCGGAATGTGCTGGTGCACAAGTTTCTGTGTCCCGGCACAATCGAGGAGAAGGTTGAGGCGCTCATTGCCGGAAAGGCGGCCCTGGCGGAGGATCTCCTCGGAGGGGAAGGCGGTGCGGAGAAGCTGCTCACCGACATGAGCAACGAAGAGTTGCTCGATTTTGTCCGCCTCGATATTCAGTCAGCCTTGTTGTAGAATTCACCCACCTAACCGATTATGGCCTGGTTCCAGTACGAGAGTGTTCACGAGAAAAGGGAGCGCATGGCGCGCGAGCTCAAAAAACGTATTTCCAAGGGGGAGGTGATGGAGCCTCTGGAGATTCCAGAGGGCAAGCGCAAGATTGCGCATACTTTCTGGGGCAAGTCCTGGTGCGAGCACATTGAGTCGTACCGGGATTATGAAAACAGGCTGCCGCGTGCACGAAGTTACCTGCGTCAGGGCAGTGTGTTTAATCTGAAGGTGGAGCCCGGAAAAATCCGGGCACAGGTCGCGGGCTCAACGCTTTATGGCGTGGAAATCACGATAAATCCGGTTGCCCAGAAGGATTGGGTTGGAATAAAGCAGGCCTGTGCCGGACAGGTGGGCAGCCTGCTCGATCTTTTGAGCGGTCAATTGGGCAGCGGTGTGATGGAGGTGATCTCCAACAAGGAGCGAGGCCTCTTCCCCAGTCCGCGGGAGATCCGGTTCAACTGCAGCTGTCCGGATTACGCCAGTCTTTGCAAACATTCCGGCGCGGTCCTTTACGGGGTTGCTGTGAAGTTTGACGCCGACCCGGCGCTGTTCTTTCGGCTGCGCGGAGTGGATCCAGCGGAGCTGCTTTCTTCCGGCGCGGATCAGGCACTTTCGCCCTCCGCAGAGGCCGCTTTGGAGGGCGAGGATTTGAGCGACCTGTTCGGAATCGACTTTGGACAGAGCGCTAGCGAGCAGCCCCTCGCCGAGACAGCTTCTTCAAAGGTGCCAGAAAAGCCTGCGGTAAAGAAGCCCGCGGTAAAGAAGCCGGCGGTGAAGAAGCCCGCGGTGAAGAAGCCGGTGGTGAAGAAGCCGGCGGATAAGACGCCTGAAGTGAAGAAGCCCAATGTGAAGAAGCCTGCGAAAGGAAAACAGTAGCCCCAGCAGGGGACAACGGTTTGTGTCTGGGTTTGAGGCAATGTCCCCTCTTTAGAGAAGGCTACAGCGAGACAAAGGGGGCGATCTGGAAT
>CANJYI010000157.1 GCA_947478975.1 Chthoniobacteraceae bacterium | reverse complement strand
GTTCACTACCAGCAACCCCACAAGGACGCTCCCTTCGCCTTTTTCATCGTCCACGAGCTGCCCCCGGGCATCCGGGGCATTCTGTTCGCCGGAATCTTCGCCACCGCCATGGGCTCGCTGAGCACGGCGCTCAATGCGCTCGCAACCAGCTTCACCGAGGATTGGTACAAGCCGATCATCCGGCCCCAGGCCACGGAGGCACAAATCCTCCGCGCGGCGCGCCTCTCAACCATAGGCTTCTCCATCGCGCTTGTCTTCATCGGCGGAGCCACGGCTTACGCCAAAATCATCCTCCACGCCCGTATCATTCCAATTGTCCTTGGGATCTTTGGCTATACCTACGGCTCGCTTTTGGGGGTTTTCCTGGTGGGCCTGCTGACCAGGCGGCGCGGGAGCGAAACGGGCAACTTGTGGGCGATGTCAGCCGGCTTTGTCGCCGTGGCACTCCTGAGCGGACTGCACAACGACCTCTGGGCGCTCATGCATCCTGCCTCGCTCAACGGGGCAGTCATCCCCCCTTTGTGGGCTCCGGACTGGCTCCCAAAATGCGAGTTTCCCTGGAGAATCGCCATCGGCACCCTGGTAACCTCCACCATCGCCCTCTGTTTTCGGACGCCTGACTCGCAGCTAGTCATCGCTGCGGAACACTTAAACCAAATGAGCGAGCCCCTTCTCCCTTCAACCAAAGCCGCTAAATGACTCATCCCAAGAGACGGGCGGGCTCCCCTGCCGGCCGGCCATCCAAAAAGGGGGGACCGGTCAACTGCAATCTACAATCAGGCCGAAACTATTCATTCGTTTTCGGACGCCTTTTTGCTTGTTCCAAACCGAGATGATTTTAGCCTCCGTGCCCGCACCGGATGAAGGTGTGGGACCCTGTGAATAACTTGTGAAAAACCCCGCACAACTTGGGAATTAGTCCGGCAGACAGGCCTCCCCGTGGAGGTTGTGACAGATCCCCGCCCCAGCGGCCCTCGCCAGCAGAAACCAACAAAGGAAACTTTCTAAAAACCACAGGAACAACGAGATAAAACTAACAAGCAGGACGGTCACTCCGGCCCCTCCGGGTCCCTCCCAGAAAAGGGGACCGCCTCCAGGTTCCCCTGCCAATTCCGCTCAAAGTGCCTGTGCATTAGTTTCTAACAAGGTTCGTTTTCCTCACCCTCCCCATCGCTTTGCTTACTCCTGCCCCGCTTCTTTCCACCCCTTCTCCCGTGGTGAACCCTACTGAAAATCCCCCCCCGAGCGACGCGGTGGTCGCCCTTTGGAATCAAGTTTCCGCCACCCTCCAGTCAGAGGTGAGCGTCGACACGTTCCGCCGCTGGTTTCAGGACATCCGGCCCGTCTGCGTGGACGAAAAGCAGCTGACGCTCTGCGTCCCCAATTCCATCCACCAACTCTGGATTGAGAGCAATTACCAGTCGTTGCTGCACTCGGCACTGATGCTGGCCACGGGCAGGGGCCGCGAAATCGTTTTTGTCTTCGACACGAGTCCTGTCGCTGTGGCGCCTGAGGAACCGGAGGACGCATTCGACTCGACATCGGGTTCGGAGCCCCACAAGCCAAATGCCTCAAGCGGGAACGGACTTAACCCGAGGAACACGTTCGAATCCTTCGTGGTCGGGACCAACAACCAGTTTGCCCATGCCGCTTGCTCGGCCGTGGCGAATGGACCGGGCAAGACCTACAACCCGCTCTTCATCTACAGTGGCGTCGGCTTGGGCAAGACCCACCTGATGCACGCCATCGGCCACCAGATCCTGGGCTCCAAAAAGAACGCCAAGGTGATGTACATCACCTCGGAGCACTTCACCAACGAGTTCATCGATGCCATCCAGACAGGCACGCTCGCCAAGTTCCGGAAGCGCTACCGCCAGGCGGAAGTCCTCCTCATCGACGACATCCAGTTCCTTGCAGGCAAGGAGCGCTCCCAGGAGGAGTTCTTCCACACTTTCAACGCCCTCTTTGACGGCCACAAGCAGATCGTCCTCTCCAGCGACCGCCCACCTTCCGAGATCGCAAACTTGGAAAGCCGGCTGGTTTCCCGCTTTGAATGGGGCCTGACTGCGGAAATGCAGCCGCCAGAGGTGGAAACCCGCATCGCCATTCTGCGCAAGAAGTCCCAGTCCATGCAGGTAAAGCTCCCCTCCGAGGTGCTCAACTTTCTGGCTGAGCGCATCCGCACCAACGTGCGCCGGCTCGAAGGCGGGCTCATGCGGGTGGCCTCCTACACCTCCCTCAACGACGGCAAAGTGCCCTCGACGGAGAAGATCGAGATGCTCCTCAAGGACATCCTCCAGGAGGAGGCCCGCAAGGCAGTCACCATCGAACAGATCCAACGCCGCGTCGCCGACCACTTCGACATCCGCCTGGCCGACATGACCAGCAAGCGGCGTCCGGCCAACATCGCCTTTCCAAGGCAGATCGCGATGTATCTCGCCCGCGAACTGACCCGCTCCTCGCTCTCGGAGATCGGCGAGGCCTTCGGCGGCCGCGATCACGGCACCGTTTTGCACGCGCACAGGCAGGTGGTCGACAAAATGACCAAGGACGAACGTACCCGCCACGTGGTCAGCTTTCTGGACAATCAGCTTCAACGTTAGTTCCAAACCGCATCCGGTCTCAGCCGGCCGCTACACCCCTATTTTCCGCCCTTTACCACCGACTTCCAGACTGCAAAGAATACACGGCAGTTGCCCCTTGGAGTACATTTCATCAAAACGATTCAGAATATGAGATTCAGCGTCACCAAAGACACCCTTCTCGCTGGACTGCAGACCGTGCAGAACGTTGTGAGTTCGCGCACTACTTTGCCGATTCTTTCCAACGTCCGCATACATGCTCAGGACGGCCAGCTGCGGTTCACCACCACCGACTTGGATGTCGGCGTCACCTGCGTCGCAGAGGCCCAGGTAGAGCGTCCCGGCGGCACCACCATCCCGGTCAAGCGTCTTGCCGGCATCATCCGCGAACTCCCCGCCGGGGAGGTCCAGCTCGAGGTGGATTCAAAAAACATCACGGCGATCCGCTCCGGCCAGTCCTTTTTCAAGATCCACGGCCTGCCCGAAGACGACTTCCCCGCGCTTCCAAAGTTTGAGGACTGCAAGCTGTTCTCCCTCAAACAAAGCGACCTCAAGGACGCGCTCAAAAAGACTTCCTACGCCATCTCCACGGACGAAACCCGTTACGTGCTGAACGGCATCCTTTTTTCCTTCAAGGAAAGCCGCCTCACCATGGTCGCCACAGACGGCCGCAGGCTGGCACTCATCGACCTAGAGGTTGAATTTCCGCAGAGCGAGGAGACGGAGGTTATTGTCCCGACCAAGTGTATCAACGAGTTGGTGCGCCTGGTGGGCGAGACCGGCGAAGTCAAGATGTACGTTTCCCAGAACCAGGTCGCCTTTGACGTCGGTTCCACCCGCCTGGTCTCCAAACTGGTCGAAGGCAACTATCCAAACTACAGGCAGGTCATCCCGGCCGAGGTCAAGGAACGGGTCACCCTTGAGCGCACGCTCTTTTTGGCCGCAGTCCACCGCGTTTCGCTGCTGGCCAGCGAGAAGAGCAATTCCGTGAAACTGATGTTCACGCGCAACCAGCTCGAAATCGCCGCAAACTCCCCCGACATTGGCGAGGCCCGCGAATCCATCCCGGTCGTCTACAAGGGGCCCGACATGGCGATCGCCTTCAATCCGGAGTACCTCATGGCTCCGCTGCGCGCCCTGCCGAATGATGAAGTATTTCTGGATCTCATTGATGAAATGAGCCCGGGGGTCATAAAGATCCCGAGCCCTTTCCTTTATGTGATCATGCCTATGCGGGTTTCCTGACCCGTTTGGTAAGATTTCCCTATTTTTAAGTTGTCCCCGGGCGGGTTCGGGTTAATCTCCCTCCTCCCCGCGCGGCCTTTGAAAGCAAAGGTTGCGCAAAGTAAATGCTCACGTGGCGGAATTGGCAGACGCGTACGGCTCAGGACCGTATGGGGCGACCCGTGGAGGTTCGAGTCCTCTCGTGAGCACCACTCTTGCATCGGCAGGAGTCTGGTAAAAGGCAGCTCAAAGCTGCACAGATTTGAAGCGGACGAACCGCTTTTTCTGGGGCCACGGCTCCACCATCCGGCAGGCAGCAATCTTCCAAGCATGCTCACCCCGCTCACTTTTGCCGCCTGTCTTCTGGGGCTTCTGCTCGGCTTCCTGCCCGCGCTTCTTCTTCTACTCAAACGGGCCCGGGCTGCCTCAGAACGCCAGGTCCTCAGCGAGCGTCTGGCCGCGCGCGAAGCCCGCATCCTCGAACTCGAAACCGCGTTCGACTCCGCTCAAACCCGCCTGCGCGAAGAAGCCGAACGACTCAGGCTGGAGTCCAACGCCAAAGCGGCGGCCGAACGGGACGCGCGGCGCCTGCCCCCTCTGGAGGCGGAACTGGCGGCGCTGCGTACCGAGAACGGACAAATCCAGACCCTGAACGCGGAACTGCAGGTTGCCTTGGACAACGAGCGCGAAAGCTCCCTCGAAAAGCTGAAGCTCCTCACCGATGCCAAGGAAGCCCTTTCCCATCAGTTCAAGGCGCTGGCCGACGAAATCCTCCAGTCCAAGGCGGCCCAGTTTTCACAGCAAAACGAGGCCATCGCCGAACAGAACAAACTCAACCTCGGCAACCTGCTTAATCCGCTCAAGGAACAGCTGGGCGAGTTCAAAAAGAAGGTCGAAGACGTCTATGTTCAGGAAGGCAAGGACCGTTCTGCCCTCGCCTCCGAGGTCAAACAGCTGCGGGAGCTCAACCAAACCCTCAGTGAAGAGGCCAGAAACCTCACCACGGCCCTCAAGGGTTCCAACAAGACGCAGGGCAACTACGGCGAACTGATACTCGAACGGGTGCTGGAGGCGTCCGGACTGCGCAAGGGCCATGAGTACCACGTACAGGTCAGCCACCTGGTCGAGGGCAGGCGCCAGCAGCCCGATGTGGTCATCCACCTTCCCGAGGAACGCCGCCTCGTGGTGGACTCTAAAATCTCGTTGGACGCCTACCAGGCAAGCGCCGCAGCCGCGGACACGGCCCTGCGGGACGTATGCATCAAGGAACACATCGCCTCGGTACAGTCCCACATCAAGGGCCTTGCTGCGAAAAACTACCAGCAGCTCTACGGCATCCAGTCGCTGGATTTCGTCATTTTGTTCATGCCCCTCGAACCCGCCTTCCTGCTGGCGGTCTCCCATGAAAAGGACCTGTTCATGGATGCCTGGAACCGGAACGTGCTGCTGGTGAGCCCCTCCACCCTTCTGTTTGTGGTGCGCACGGTGGCCCACCTCTGGCGCCAGGAGGCCCAGACACGCAACGCCCAGGACATCGCGCACCGCGGCGCGGAGCTTTACGACAAGCTGGTGGGTTTTGTGAAGGACTTCGAAGGCCTCGGCAGCCGGATCAAGCAGGCCCAGGAACACTACGACGACGCGCTTTCCAAGCTCCACACAGGCAAGGGCAACGTCATTCGCCAGGCGGAAATGCTGCGCACCCTTGGGGTCAAACCCTCTCGGACCCTCCCCGCCCCCTTGGTGGAACTTTCCCTCGAACCGCCCGCACCCGGGCTCCCCTCCGAACAAGGAAGCCTCCTTTAAGAAAACCGTCCTCCAGGCCGGCGCCCTTCAACCCTCCTGCCGGGGGCCGAACTGCGGGTGGCCGAGAATCAGCGCGGCAAGCTGCTCCCGCTCCGCCTCGGGCAGGCTGGCCGGAAACTGGGCGGCAGAACGGCGCCACTTGGCCAGCCAGTCCGCTCCCAGCACTTCATGCCGCGCAGGGTAGCCGCCCGCCCAAGCCTCGGGCGTGAAGGCGATGGTGGTTTCCTGCTTTTCCCCCGAACAACGGCCCCGCGCCACATGGAAGCCGGAGGCAAGCATCGCCGCGCGCGATGCCGTCGAACAGGTGTAGGTGAACAGCTCCGCCCCCCGCCCCTTGCACGCGGCAAACAGCCGGCGGAAGAGCTCCACCGTCCACTGGTCCCAACAGGTCTTGCTGGAAAACATGTCGTAAAAAATAACCTCCGGCGGAACCGGAGCGAGGTCGAGGCTCTGCAGAAAATCGCCCTCGAGCAGTTCCCAGCTCAGCCCCGGAAACTCCTTCGATTCCCAGCGCCCCTCACGCAAAATCCACGCCGGACCACTGTGGCGCAGGTAGGTGAATTTTTCCGCATGCCGGAACGCCAGGCGCAGGGAGTCCAGATCGTTCTCGAAACTCACGATTCTCATCGGTCGCACAGGCCCCAGGCGCGCCTCGGCCTCGTAACACTGGATGGCCGCCATCACGTTCGCAGCCGCTCCCAGCCCGACGTCCCAAATCACCAAGGGCGCCTGCGCCGGATCCGAGATCCGCACCCTTTCGGCCAGGTACGCCTGCTCGATGTAGAGCGAGCGAGCCTCGTCCATAGGCTCGTTGCGCGAATGCATGATCTCGCCCGAGGAGACGTGCCGGATGCTAGCAAAGCCCTCAAAGGCCGTGTGCACTTCGTAGTTGCCCAGATGCAGCGGCGGCGACTTCTTGCGCTTCACCTTGGGGCGGTCGACAGGGTTGTCCACGTCGTCCTCCTGCAAAATCGCACGTTTCGCGTGGTAGAGTGCGAGGAAGCGGTCTTCGAGGATGCTCTGCCGGATCTCGAGCATGAGCCGGTGGTAAAAGTAAAAATTGTGCTGCCCAAGCAGCTGCCAGCCGAGCGTTTCCTTGGTCTTGGTCAGGTGGTGCAGGTAGGCGCGGCTGTAGCGCACACAGGTAGGGCACCCGCATTCCGGATCCAGTGGCTCGTCGGCCAGCTTGTAGACCCCGCGCCGGAACTGCAGAAAACCGCGCGAAGTAAACGCCCCGCCCCTCTG
>CANJYI010000156.1 GCA_947478975.1 Chthoniobacteraceae bacterium | reverse complement strand
TAAGACCCCAAAACCACACACACCCCAAAGCAATGGCTGTTAAAATTTATACTGACAAAGACGCTGACCTTGGAACGTTCAAAGGCAAGACCGTCGCGGTTCTAGGCTTCGGTTCGCAGGGCCACGCACACGCCCTCAATCTGAAGGAATCCGGAGTGAAGGTCATCATTGGCCTCTACCCGACCAGCAAGTCCCGGAAGGTTGCCGCGGATCGCGGATTCGAGGTGTTTGACACTGCGGAAGCGGTGCGCCGCGCCGACGTCATTTTCGTCGCACTTCCCGACACCAAGCAGCCTGCGGCCTACATCAAGGATATCGAACCCAACTTGAAGAAGGGCAAGACCCTGCTGTTCAGCCACGGCTTCTCTATTCACTACAACACGATCGTCCCTCCGGCCGATGTGGACGTGATCTTGGTCGCCCCCAAGGGCCCCGGTCACATCGTCCGCCGTCAGTACACAGAAGGCAAGGGGGTCCCTACCCTCATCGCCGTTCACCAGAACCCCAGCAAAAAGGCAAAGAAAGTCGCGTTGGCCTGGGCCAAGGGGATTGGCGGCACCCGGGCGGGCGTGCTGGAGACCTCTTTCAAGGAAGAGACTGAGACCGACCTTTTCGGAGAGCAGGCTGTTCTTTGCGGGGGAACCACCGCGCTGGTGCAGGCGGGGTTTGAGACGCTGGTGGAGGCCGGTTACTCTCCCGAGATGGCCTACTTTGAGTGCTTGCACGAACTGAAGTTGATCGTGGACTTGATGAACGAAGCTGGCATCGCTGGCATGCGCTTCTCCATCTCCGAGACCGCAAAATGGGGGGACGTGACCATCGGACCCAAGATCATCGACGCGGGCACCAAAAAGAGAATGAAGGCAGTCCTCAAGGACATCCAGTCCGGCAAGTTTGCAAAGGGCTGGGTCAAAGAGTACGAAGGCGGCTATAAGACCTACAACCAACTCTTGGCAGATGGAGAAAAGCACCCGATCGAGAAGACCGGCGCTAAACTCCGCTCCATGATGCCTTGGCTCGCCAAGCGGAACCTGAAGGGTACGCAGGCTTCCTACACGGAATAGACCGCATCAGGCCTCGGTGGCCTCAATGTTTTGAAGACTGTCGCTGGGTTCGCCCGGCGGCAGTTTTTCTTTGGCTGCGCCCCCTCACCCACTAGGGGGGAACCGGGTGCGGTCGAGCGTTCTCCCTGCCTCGAAGTGCTACCACCCGAGCGAATGAACCTACTGAGGGTCCCCCTGAAGCACCGACTTTTTGAGGGAGCCTATCATCTCTTCTAGCGCGGTCTTTCTGCGGCCCTCAAACTCGGCGCGTAAAGAGGCTTCAAGCTTTTTGCGCTCTTCTCTGTAGCGCTTTTCGAAGAGCTCTCTCTGCTCCTTGGTAAGGGATGACCCCTCGAGGGCGGCCTGTACCTCGTCATTGAGCGTCTTGCGGATCGCCTTGTCTCTGACTCGCAAGGCGGTTTTGAGCTCCGGACCGAGCTGCTGCCAGGTTTTGATGCTCTCCATGAGCTTGGCTTTCTGCTCCGGAGTGAGCGCCCTGATGAGCTGGACCAGTGGATCCTGCTGTTTGCGTTCGGGCGGAAGCGGGGCCTCCGCCTTTTCCTCGTCCGGCTTCCCTTGCATCTGTGTGAGCGCAGACGCCCCAAGGATGGAGATGCCTGCTAGGGTGAGGATCCGAAACCGCAACACTGCTATTCCTTTTCCAACCATGAGGTGCGTTCGGTAAGTTCGGCTTCCAATACTTCTCCGAGTTGGGCCACCAGAGCGAGGTCCCCGGAGTTGATTTCGAGAGTTGCAAGGGCCTTGAGGAGAAGTTCCTCTTCAGTTGGCGCTGAAATGGTGCGGCCGTGGGTGAATGGCAGCCGTACGCCCGGCGAGGACACCCCCCACCAAGTAATCCCGCCACACAACGCCAAAGCGGCAGCGATGCCCAGTGCCCTAAGTGCTTTAAGCGCCACCAAGGACGCCGGTTTAACGGGTGCTTGGTCCAATCCTGCCGGGTGAATCGATTGGATCACACGATCCGCAAAGCCCGCGCGAAGCAGGGGCGGTGCGACGTTGGCCAGAAGGGCGTCCAATTCAGGATCGGTGGATGCACGCCTAGAAAACGGAACCCCTGAAGTCGGTGGTTGGTCATGCATTGCCAGATGGTCACCCCCTTCGGACGAGGGAGGAAAAGGGGACCGAGGATTTTGAGAGAATGGTCTCACAAGAGGGTAAACACCAAAAACGAGCGCCTGTTGCGCCCGTTTTTGAAAAAGCTGAAAACAACGGGCGCAAACGCGCGCCTTAGTTCCGTCCTGACGGTGCCTACATTTCGGACGCGTCCAAGAAACCTTCCAACTGGCGGATACGCGTCGGGTGGCGCATTTTTCGGAGGGCCTTCGCCTCAATTTGGCGGATACGCTCGCGGGTGACGCGGAACTGGCGGCCCACCTCTTCGAGGGTGCGGCTGTATCCGTCTACGAGGCCAAAACGCTGCTCAAGCACCTGCCGCTCGCGCTCGGTGAGGGATTCGAGAACGTCGCGGATTTTTTCCTTCAAGAGGGCGATCGCAGTCACGTCGGAGGGATCCTCCGCTGAGGTGTCCGGAATAAAATCTCCAAAACTGGTGTCGTCACTTTCCCCGACCGGGGACTGCAGCGAGATGGGCTGCTGGGCCATCTTGAGCACAGCCCGGACGCGTTCGACGGGGAGATTGATTTCTTCTGCAACTTCGTCAGGCGTGGGTTCCCTGCCGAAGTCCTGCACCAACTGCTTCTGCACGCGCATCAGCTTGTTGATGGTCTCAATCATGTGCACCGGAATCCGGATGGTCCGGGCTTGGTCTGCGATCGAGCGGGTGATGGCCTGGCGGATCCACCACGTGGCATAGGTGGAAAACTTGTAGCCGCGGCGGTACTCAAACTTTTCGACCGCCTTCATCAGTCCCATGTTGCCCTCCTGGATGAGGTCTAGGAACGAGAGTCCGCGGTTGGTGTACTTTTTCGCGATGGAGATCACTAGCCGCAGGTTGGCCTCGACCATCTCGGTCTTTGCCTTGAGCGCCTTCCTGAGCCATTTCCGCAGTTCCTGGTGGTCGGTAAGGAACTCGTTGGTCGTCATCCAACAGACTGCCTGTTGTTCATTGAGCTTGGTGGCAGCATCCTTGCTGCCGCGGGCGGCCTCATCACGGAGTTTCCCCACCAGTTTCACGGTCTCATCCGCAACGGCGACAAATTCCTCGGTCACCTTCTGCTTGAAGAAGAACTTTGGGTACTGCTTTTGAATGGCCGCGTGGGCCTTTCTAAATTCTTGTACGGCCTTGGAGTTCGGGTCTGCCTCGCCTTCCTTCAGGTAGTCACGGAAGAGCACGTCCACCTCCTGATCTGCCTCCTGAAGGGAGGAAATCATCTTCGGGAGCAACTTCATATAGCGCTCTCTGCTTTCGATTTTTTTGTCCTGAATGACGCGGTCAAAGCGCTCTTTGCCGTCTATGAGCTTCTCTGCAAGATCTAGGTACAGGTTTACGACAAAGCCGTACTTATTGATGTGCTTGAGAACGTTGAGTTCTGCGTCTTCGATCCGCTTGGAGATTTCCACTTCCTGCTCGCGCGTCAAGAGAGGGACCTGCCCCATCTGTTTGAGGTACATCCGGACGGGGTCGTCCAAGATGTCTGCGCGTTGGTCAGCGGTCTTGTCCTCTTCGTCGTCGTCTGTGTCCTTTTTGCCGTCCTTGAGTCTGTCGACGTCAGAGGCCTCGATGACCTCGATCTCCATGTCCCGGAGACGCTTCATGATCGCGTCCATCTCCTCTGGGTCGTTCAGGGAGTCGGGCAGCGCTTCGTTGAGGTCGTCAAAGGTGAGGTAGCCCTGCTCTTTGGCGAGCCGAATGAGCTCCCGGAGCTTTTCGGTCATGTCAAACTCTGCACTCAGATGGGCCGGCGTTGAAGCCTGTTCCGTCTTGGATTGCGACTTGGATTGTGTTTTTTTCGCAGGCGGTGTTTGCACCGCGGCGGAAGGCTGTGCGGTTGTCTTCCCGGAGGTTGGCGCTACGGCCAGAGCCTTCGCTGGAGGGGTTGCTGCCTTGGCTGCTGGAGCTGCCTTCGGGGCGGCTGCCGCTTTGGTTGGTACAGGTGCGGTTGTCTTCGAGGCTGGGGCCTTTGCTGCAATATTTGCCGCTTTTGGCAAGGCCTTGCCCGGCGCAGCCGTTGCTGCCTTAGGAGTAGGAGCCGGCGCCTTCGCGGGAGTTGTCGCCGATGCAGTGGGCGCTGTCTTTTTTGGCGAAGTTTTCTGCTCGCCAGCCGATTTGGGCTTGGCCGGTGTGGGCTGGGATTTGGGCATGGAGGTGGCTCTGGGAGGAACCTGTTTTGCAGACGCTGCGGCAGCATTACTTGCCTTGTGCGGGGTGGCCTCCTTGGCGACCTTTGCAGCTTTGGGTGTCACCGGCTTGGCTGAAGATTTGGGGGAAGATGCAGTTTTAGAGGCGGAAGGCATTGATAGGGAACCCTTGGAGATGGGCTTGGAAATATTGACCTTGTTGGCGGAACCCATCTTTTTGGGCGCAGTTCTTTTGGGTTGCGTGGAGGCAGGCTGCGGTTTTTTGGAGGGCATACCCTAATGTTGGCACATCGAACGGCCCTTAACGGCAATCAGCAAAACGCTACCGCGAAGGGGAAAAAGGCCGCGTAATATCAAAGAGGCGCTTCTGAAGGTCAAGGATTTGTTGGTGGAAAGCTGTCGCATCTTCGAGGGCGAGGCTTGGGTTTCGTTGTTTGGCTTTGATTCCTTCTATCCTGCGGCGCAGCTGTCTTCGCTCAATTTCATCCCAGCATTCCTGCGCCCGGCAAAGGGGGTTTTCCGGGCTTCGGTTTTCCATCAGTGCGGCAAGAAATGCCTCCTGCTCCGGTGGGAGCTGGATAAAGAAAGACTGTGCCTCGGCGGATTCATCTAGGAAGCGGGCGCCTTTGAGGATGGCTTCGATGATTTCCCCTTGTGGCTCCGCTTCCAGACGACGCTGCCAGTCTTCCTCTAGGAGCCATTGTCGTGCCTCGGAGGACTGTAAAAGCACAACGGCCAGAAGTTCGAGGGTTGGATCCAGCGGGGCGATACGTCCGGGACGAGAATTTTGTGTCTGTGCGGCTCCCAAGCTGGAGGAAGGCTCTTCGATTCCGGGGCGGTTGGCACCCGACTGCGCATTGAGTGCCCGGTTTCGCGCGGCGGCTTCACTCACCAGCGTACCGAGGTCTGCTGTTGCCAGCCCCAGGCGGGTGGAGTGTTTCTGCACATGGAGGCTGCGTAGCACAGGATCCTGCAGCCAGCCGAGGGATTCTGCCAGTTTCCGCGCTGCTGCGGTGCGCCCTCGGGGGCTGTCGAAATCCGGTTGCAGCGACAGTCGGTCGAGTTGGGCGTCAAAAAAGTCGCGAGCAGCCCCCATTTGGGTGCGGAAGGCATCCGGGCCCTGGGAACGGATGAGGGAATCCGGGTCCTCTCCCTTTGGCAGGGTGGCAACACGGACAGCGAGGTTCTCGCTCAGGAGGGCAGGGAGCGAGCGTTCGGCCGCCTTTTCACCAGCCGCATCGGAATCGAAGCAGAGAATGACCTCTTCGACGTAACGTTTGAGGATGCGCGCCTGTTTCGCAGTGAAGGCGGTGCCCTGCGGCGCGATGACGTTTTGCACCCCGGCTTCGAACGCCGTGATTAGATCGATCTGGCCTTCGCACACTATCGCACAGCTCTTTTCGATGAGCGCCCTCTTGGCTCGGTGGAGACCAAAGAGAACCGCGCCCTTTGTGAATAGCTGGGTTTCCGGCGAGTTTACATACTTTGCGGCTTTGGCATCCGCCTCCAGAATGCGCCCTGAGAAGGCGATGACCTCGCCAGTGTCGTTGCAGATCGGAAACATGACACGTCCGCGGAACCGGTCGTACACGTCGGCTCGCGGATTGTCTGGGTCACGTTGAGACACCAGTCCGCTGGCGAGCAGTTCCTCTTTGGAATAGTTGCGGTCGGTGGCCCAGCGCACAAGATGGTCCCAGCCCTCGGGCGCATAGCCAAGGTTCCAGGACTTCGCCACTTCCGCGGTAATGCCCCTTCCCTTGAGGTAGTCCCGCGCGACCTTGGCTCCGGGAGAACGGAGCAGTTGCTGATGGAAAAAGCTCGAGGCGTCCGCATGAAGGGCCAGCAGGCGGCGACGGAGGTCCTGGTGCTCAAGTTCGGCGCCGGTGAGTTCCTGGACTTCGATGCGAATTCCTGCCCGCTCGGCGAGCTTCCTGACCACCGCCGTGAATTCCAAATGCTCGTAATCCATCACGAACCGGAACACAGAACCGCCAGCCCCGCAGCCGAAGCATTTGAAGATCTGACGTGCAGGACTGACCGTGAAGGACGGGCTTCTTTCCTGATGAAAGGGACACAGCGCCTTGTAGGCAGGGCCCGCCCGCTTGAGTGGAAAATACCCGCCGATCACCTCCACGATGTCACTCGCGGCGGCGATTTGTTGAATCAGTTCCTCAGAAAAACGGGGCACGGGGTGGGGAGCTAGCGGCTCCTCTTTACGGTAGCCCAAAAGTAGCCGAGTGGCGGGTAAAACTGCCTCGAAACCGTAGTTTCTTGGCCCTTGGGGAGTGATCCGCAGAGGAAAGAGATGTCCAGAGATGAACGACGTGTCCACGGATGCCCTTTGCGGGTTCTTCTCATCTGCTAAATCTGCGGATGCATCTTTGGTTTGGTGGGTCGAAAATTTTACTGGAGAGTCGGCGGATTGGCCTCGCGAACTTCAGATCGGCAGACGGACCGTTTGAGTCGAACGCTCGTTATTCATGTGGAGCATCGCCCTCTTCATGGGCGTGCTCGGCAACGGGTGCAGGCTTCTCGGC
>CANJYI010000155.1 GCA_947478975.1 Chthoniobacteraceae bacterium | reverse complement strand
CCTCTCGAAGCGGGCCTGCTGCCTTACGGCTCGGTCTGGTATCTCGGCGCGCCGGCCGCGTTGCAGGACATCCCGCTCGGAACCCATCTGCATGGGTTGTTCTACATGAGAGATTCCAACGACAAGGCGCCGCTGCCTGAGACCTCGAACAAACGTAAAACGGACGAATGGGAGTTCCGGCGCTGCCTCCGCTTGGAGGACGATTTCACCTTCCACGCACGGCAGAAGCAGCACTGGAAAATCGAGAGTTTAGATCTCGCGGGGATGAAGCTCAATGCCGTGCTCATCGAGAGCGGCAAAGCCGTCGGCGAGGGCAAGGCGAAGACATTCGACCTCCTCACCCGCACGCGCGTCCTTCAGAGCGACCGCATCGCGGACCTCAAGGCATTGCGGCCCGGTCAGACTGTCCTTTTCAACCTTACGTGGGCCACGCTCTATGGTCCGGGCCGCCTCACGGAGATTTGGTTGGATGAGGCGAGCCGTGCAGTCGCTACCGCGCAGCAGCTCGAATGCCACCGAAACCACATCCGCGAGCGCGGACTGCCGGGCTTCGTGAGCGCCGTGGATGACGATGCACAGCACGTCACGATCACATTCTTCGATGGCGTGGATCCCAAGCTCTTCGACGAACTCAGGGGCATCGATGAAAAGCCTCAGGGCTGGCCGTTCTCCGTTCCCGAGGACGATCCGAAGGCCCCCAAGGGCGGCATCGCCGTGGCGCTACCCACCCTGATGACCTACGACCCCGGCAATGATCGCAAGGGTGGAAACATCGTGACTTTCGGCAAAGTGCCTGTGGTCCCCGGCTGCAGCGGCGTTCAGATCAAAGTCAAATGCGGGATGATGCTCGAAGGCTACCGCCCGGGGCGTGTCGTGCGCTTCTACCCCGCCACCTGGAAAGTCGAGGCGCTGCCGCAGGAAGAACGATTCGAGGGCCGTGAGTAGCCCGCCGGTCACGTTCCCCCACCTCGCACCCCAAATCAGTCCAATGTTCGGATTCCTTTCCATGAAAAACTGGGCCTGCCTGCCGGGCCATGCGGGCCCGCCGATAGATAGCCGGTCGGCAAGCGAGCCCCGCGAACGCCGCCACCGGTCTCGCCAAAAACGACTGCCCGCCCCGGGAGGGGCGCAAGACCGTCCGGCTGTGGGCGCTGTGGTTCTCCGGCCCCGTTGGGGCCTGCGACCTCTTTATCGGAGACCGGGGGCGCTCGCAAAGCTTCGCTGCCGCCCGGCTACCTGTCTCCGCCCCCTCCGGGAGCGAGCGCGCCCTTCTCGCTATGCCAAACTTTAGCTGAATTGGGGTACGAGAGCCAAAAACATGAAATTATCCGCCATCACATTTCTGACCCTAGCGGTCGTCACGAACCTAGCCTTCGCTCTTGATGACCACGTCGAGGCCGTCATCCGCACCGTTGAAGTTGCGAAGGGCAAAGTCGAAAAGACCGAGGACGGCCGGAGCCTCAAGCTCGTGGATCTTGCCGTGCCGCGCGCGGGTCCCCACGATCAACGCAAGGACGATCCCTATGACGCCGCCTTCTTCGAGCACCTTGGCCACATCACCACACTCGAGTCGCTGAACATCATCTCCACCAAGGCCAACGACGAATGGATTGCGCCCCTCGGCAGGCTTACAAACCTCAAAACGCTCCGCTTCACCAACAACGGCAGGCTCACGGATGCAGGCATGGTGCAACTCGCCGGTGCGATGAAGGGCCTAGAGAGCTTCGCCTTCGTGGGCACCGCGATGACCGGCCGCGCCTACGCCCAGTTTGACGTTTTAACGAAGCTGGTGAGAGTGACCCACCGCGGCAGCAGCATTGATGATGAAGGTTTGAAGGAGCTGTGCGAGCATCTGCCGAACTTGGAATACATCAGCCTCGCGCACGCCAAATTCACCGATTCCGGCGCACCGAACCTCGCGAAGCTCACCAAACTGAAGGGCCTCGACATCGGCTCGTCGAAAGCCACGGCCGCGGCGCTGGTTCATATTACGAAACTGCCGCTGGAATTTTTGGAGCTCGGCGACAACTTCGGATCTGCTGCATCCATCCCGGTGATCAAAGGCATTGCAACACTGCGCCGCGTCACGATGACCAACGTGTCCAAGATGACAGATGCCGAGTTGAAGACGATCGCAAATCTGTCGCAACTCGAGAGCCTCGAATTGGACGACGTCCCGTTTCCTGAAGAGCGACTGCCCGTGCTCAAGGACTTCGCCTTCCTCAAGGTGCTCAAACTCGTCGACCGCAAGAACGGCTACCCCGCCGAGATTCAGGCCAAAATGAAAGCACTGCTGCCAGAGGTCGAAGTGAAGTTCACCCCTTGATCTGCCGCCGACTCATTCCATGAAAACCACCCTCATCCTTATTACCGCGTTGCTAGCTCCAGTGGCTGGGCTGCTGGCCGCTGCGCCGGATCTTTCCAAGATCGCTTCACGCACAGACCTCGACGCCATCATCGCTGCCGCCACTGATGCTGCACTAAAGAAGGCGCTCACCAACAGCGCCGCCGACATCTTGGCCGCAGCGGACCAGCACCTGCACGTCGAGGCCGTCATCCGCACCATCGAGAGTGCGCCGGGCACGTTCACGAAGATCAACACGACACCCGAGGCGCTGAAGAAGGCGGCAGGCGGAGACATCCCGCTCTTTGACACGCTTACCCAGGTCAGCACCAACATTCTGGGCGGCAAAGCGCACGATCAGCGCAAGGAGAAAGAAGACCCCTACAACGCCGCCTTCATCGAGCACCTCGGCCACATCCCCTCGCTGGAGTCGGTCAAGCTGGAGGCGTCGGGAATCCAGGACGACTGGGTGGCTCCGCTGCTCAAGCTAAAGAAATTGAAAGGCCTGAGTGTCAGTGGCTTTGGTAAACTAGGCGACGCCAGCCTAGCTCAGCTCCAGCAGCTCACCGAGTGTCCCGACCTCACCAACCTCGAGCTGGCTTATTTTGGCAAGGCCTCCGACTCGGGTTGGGAAAAGCTCGCGGGACTCAAAAACCTGGAGTCGTTCACGCCACGAGGCGCCGGGTATCCGGGCCACTTCTTCGCGAAGTTCGAGGGCTGGACGAAGCTCAAGCGGATCAACTTCCACAGCAACGGCCTCGATGATGAAGGCCTCGGCCAGGTGTGCGAAAAATTCCCGAATCTCGAATTCATCAAGCTGTGGCATTCCAAACAGCTCACCGATGGCGCTGCGGAGCACTTCAAGAAGCTCAAACACCTTACAGGCATCGAGATCAGTTGTGCGAAGGCCTCCTCCGGCTTGGTCAAGCACCTGCGCGACCTGCCCATGGAATACATCGCGCTCGAATACGGCGTGAACGCCCCGGCAGCGGATGCCATCGACACGGTCAAATCCATTCCGACGCTGCGCCGTCTCTCGATGGACGCAAGTAAGTTCACTGACGCTGACCTCACTGCCATCGCTGGCGTGACGCAGGTCCGGGAACTCTCCCTCTCAGGCCTCGACCTACCCGACGCCGTGCTCCCGCAGTTAAAAGCCTTCGCGCATCTCAAATCCCTCACGCTCGTCCGCTACGGAAAGGGCTACCCCGATGAAACGCAGGCCAAGGTGAAAGCCCTGCTGCAGATGGTGGATGTGAAGTTTGTGAAGTGATGTGCCGACCCATTCCATGAAGCTCGCTCTAGATTGCTTACGCCATCGGGCCGCGCCGCTATTGCGTGCCACCCCCGAGTTTTCGGGGGTGGCTGCACGCTAAGGAAGGCGTGCTCCATGGAGTATCCTTGGCACACCGCCATGGCCTCGAATTTCTGTTTTTATTCGAGAGCCGAAATCAGTTTTATCCCCTGCCAACCCAAGCGTCCCATGTTCTCTTCACCTCTTTCACGACGCCACTTCCTGCGCGGGGTCGGCGTCAGCGTTGCTCTCCCCTGGCTGGAGACCTTTTCCCGCGCGGCGTCGCCGGGGCCCATTCAACGCTTTGTCTGCGTTGCGAATCCGTTTGGCATGATTCAGGACGCCTTCTTTCCATCCGGAGAGGGCTTGCAGGCCGCGCTGCCGGTGAACCTTGGGGCCTTTGAGCCGCTGCGGGGCAAGTTCACCGTTTTCTCCAACATCGACCACGGGAACAATGGCGGCCACGGAGGCACGCATTTGTTCCTTTCGGGAGTGAAGGCATCCGAGGCTTCCAGCATGCCTGATGGGAACATCTCGCTCGACCAGTTCCTGGCGCGGCAGGTGGCCGGGCAGACGCGCTTTCCGGTGCTCAACACGGCCGCAGGTCCGGTAGGTGGCGGTGGAGTGGAGTTGTGCTGGACGCGCACCGGCGTGCTGGTGCCGCCCGTGCAACAGGTGTCGCGCGTTTTTAGGATGCTGTTTGTGGACGATCCCGCGGAATTGTCCTCCACGCTTGGAGTCGACTACGAGCAACAGGGCTCCATCCTCGATGCGGTGAACGGGCAGGCCAAAGGCATGAGCGGCCGCGTTTCAGGCCGGGATCGGGAGAAGCTGGACCAGTATTTCACCGCGATCCGTGAGGTGGAGAAATCGCTCGAGCAAGAGAAGGCGTGGCTTTCGCGTCCGCGCCCGAAGGTAGAGGCGAAGGAACCGAAGGACGGTACGGTCAGCCAGCAACTGCCTATCCTGTTCGACCTCGTCGCGCTGGCCCTGCAGACCGACTCCACGCGCGTGGCCACCATCGAGGTGCCAGGCTCTTTTGACACCTCGGCCATGGGAATCGAGGAAAAGGGCTACCACGGCTACTCGCATCACGGGAAGGACCCGGTTCTGATGGAGGGCATGCGAAAGGTGGAGCGCTACCAGATGACCCATCTGGCGAGGTTCCTCACCAAGCTGCAGGGCCTCGGCCTGCTCGACAATACGCAGGTTCTCTTTGGTAGCGGCATGGGAGATGGCAGCGCGCACAACAACAAAAACCTGCCGGTGCTCCTCGCCGGCGGTGGCTACAAACACCGCACCCATCTGATCCTTCCCGAGGCGGAGCAGAAGCGTGTCCCACTGTGCAACCTTTACCTTTCGATGGCGCAGCGTTTCGGCGCGGAGACCAACGTATTTGGGCGCAGCAAGGGGACTTTTGGAGAACTTTCATGAAACGTTCCCAAAGCATTGCACCGGGTCTGGCTGCCCTTCTGCTGATGCTGCCGTCGGTAGGCTTTGCTGCGGAGCAGGGCAGGCCCGTCTCCCTCAGCGGGACGGTGCGCACCTTTGTCTCCGAGCGCTGCATGGACTGCCACGACGATTCCACTAGCAAGGGCGACGTGTCGCTGGAGTCGCTCGGCGATTCAGTGACGGATGTCACGGCCGCCGCCTGGTTGCGCGCGTTGGAGCAGATCGAGCGAGGCACCATGCCGCCGCCGAAAAAAAAGCAGCCGACCGCCGAGGAGCGCCACCGTGCCGTATTGGAACTGGAGGAAGCGCTCGCCTCCCACGCCCAAAGCCGGCCCGCGCACGACACCGCGGTCCTGCGTCGGCTCAACCGCACCGAATACCGACGCACCCTCGAGGACCTGCTGCACCTCGATTTGAGCCGCCGCGATCCGACGCGCGATTTCCCCGATGACAACCGCTCGCATGGTTTTGCCTCGGATGGAGGCAGGCTGGTGACTTCGAGCTTTCTGATGCGGCATTACCTCACTGCCGCGAAGGATGTGGTCAACCGGGCGGTCCATTTTGAGCCACAATCCGGGACGCGCACCTGGTCGCTCTCGGCCCCATTCGAGAAAATCGCGGGAGGGCATCGGCATTCCGAGCGGGAGTGGTATGCGAAGCGTCTCCGCGAACCGCAGCCCTACCAGACGCTTGAGTACCGCGACAGCAGCGTACCGCTCGAGGAGTTGCGCGACGGCGTGCCGGTGGCGGGCTGGTATTCCATCCGCGTGCTGGCCGACGCAAAGTTTCGTTACGCGGACATGGACGCAAAGAAGATGTTCGGCGGCACTGCGCTCATTGATCCGAGCCAGCCGCACCGGCTGGCGCTGACGCTCAGCACGCTCGTCGGGGTGGACCCTGCGAACAAGGATGCTGTCCGCGATGCGCTCATCGGCTCCTATGGCGAGGTGGTTGGTTCGGCTAGCCGCGCCGTCGCGCTTTGGGACGTGCCCGATGATGTGCCTTCCTGGTTGGAATGCCGCGTATGGCTGGAGGCGGGGCAGTTCCCTCAGTTCTCATTTCCAAACGGCCCCTCGGCCAGCAACAACCGCATCACCGGTTTCGTTAAAGACAACAAATACACCCTGCTCGACAAGAAGCAGCTCGCGGCCTACGAGGCTGCGGATCTGGGTGGTGACTGGGGACACCTGATTTTTTTCGAGACGCCGCGGATCCGCCTGCACAAGGCAGAGGTGAAGGGGCCCCTTAACGAGCAGTGGCCGCCGGCGAGTCATCGCGTCATTTTTGGAGATACGCCCTACGCCCCTGTCAAGGCGGGTGAGGTGCTGCGCTCGTTCGCCGAGCGGGCGTGGCGTCGCCCGGTGAGCCTCGCGGAAGTGGACCCGATCCTGAGGCTCGTGCGGACCGCGGAACAGGCCGCCGCCGAGGCGGGCGCACCGCCGGTGCAGGCTGCGGAGTCAGCCATCGCCCAAGGTGTCAGGGCGGTCCTTTGCGCGCCGGAGTTTCTCTACCGCGAGGAGCGCCTGCCCCAGCTTGACGGGCCCGAAATCGCCTCGCGGCTTTCCTATTTCTTATGGTCCTCGCTGCCGGACGCCCAACTCATGTCCCGCGCCGCTGCCGGTGACCTCGCACGGCCCGACGCACGGCGGAAGGAAGTGGAGCGGATGCTTGCTGACGCACGCTCCGACACCTTCGTGAGCGAGTTTCTCGACGGTTGGCTGGCGATGCGCAAACTCGGCTCGATGAAGCCCCAGGGCGGCGGGTTCGGCATCTATTACGACGACAATCT
>CANJYI010000154.1 GCA_947478975.1 Chthoniobacteraceae bacterium | reverse complement strand
GTGGTGGAGGGCTTGAATCTCAAGTGCAACCTTGTGAAACGTAGAGCCTATGGGCTGCGCACTTTCCAAGCGCTGCAAGTCTCTTTATATCATAATCTTGGCGCGCTTCCTGAACCGGAGCTTACCCACAGATTCTGCTGACGAGGCAACTTTTTCATCCTTACCACCAAACTGCGGAACTCGGGTTAAATCTGCGAAATCTGCGGATACCTCTCTAGATAAAAGGTTTACGGGATTCCCTTCCCGGACCCAGTTCTAACTGGCCGCGCATACGGTCTTAAACGATGTCCTTGCGGTGAATCCAGACGGAGTTCACCAGGCCCAGCGACAGCGTGTTCATCAGCAGGAAGGTGCCCCCGTAGGAAATGAGGGGCAGGGGCAGGCCGGTGATCGGCATGATCGCAATCGTCATGCCGATGTTTTGGTAAACATGGAAGAAGATCTGGGCGGTGAACCCGGCGCAGATCACGAGACCGAACTCGTCGGCTGACTTGTGAGCGACAAAGAGGCAGGTCAGCAGCAGCACGCCGAAGGCGCTGATCAGAATGAAGTTGCCGACAAAACCCCACTGTTCGCTGATTGCCGTGAAAATGTAGTCTGTGTGCACGGTGGTGCCGGGAATGAAGCCCTGCTCGACCTGCGTTCCGGTCGCCTTGAAGCCCTTCCCCGAAAACCCTCCCGAGCCGATGGCGATGAGCGCCTGGTTGATGGCGTAACTCGCGCCCTGCGGATCAATCTGCGGATCCACAAAGGTCACCAGCCGCTGCCTCTGGTAGGGCTTGAGGCCGAAATTAATCACCAGAGGCAGCAGCGCCATGCCGCTTAGGAGGATCGCCAGAAGGTAGCGTTTGGGCAGCCCTGCGGCGAACATCGTGGCCATCATCACCGGTATCCAAACCAGCGTCATCCCGAAGTCGGGCTGCTTGATGGTCAGCAAAATGGGGACCCCGATGATGCTGCCCACGGAAAGCAGCTTTAAAAGCGGGTGCATCCCCTTGAACTGGCCGAGGAACAGCGCCACCGTCAGAATTCCCGCCAATAGAGCGAGTTGCGAGGGCTGGAAGGTCCCGACTCCCGGAAGCCTGAGCCAGCATTTGGCTCCGCCGTGCTCCTGTCCCAGGGAGGTGTAGGTGAGCGCCGTCAGCAGGATTCCCAGCACATACAGGGGCAGGGCCGCCCATTTCACCCACCGGTAGTGCATCACACTGACCGTGAAAAAAACCAACAAGCCGCCGCCCACCCAGATGAGCTGCTTCTCCCAATATTCGCCGGTCCGAAAGTAGGTGGCACTATAGACGGCTACGATACCAAACAGAGAAAGAAGGATGGTCAGGCCGGCGATCAGCCAGTTGATCCCCATCAATTTGCGAAGAAGCGGCGTCATGTGTCCCTATGGGCCCTAGGCAAACTTGGGCACGGCGGCCAGCAGCTTGCGCGTGTACTCGTGCTGCGGGTCGGCGTAAATCCGCTCGGCCGGCGCGGACTCGACGATGTGCCCCCGGTACATGACCAGCACGTGGTCGCTGATGTGCTCGACCACCGCCAGGTCGTGCGCAATGAACAGGTAGGAAAGCCCCAGCTCCTGCTGCAAATCCTGCAACAGATTGACGATCTGCGCCTGCACGCTCACGTCCAGCGCGCTGACCGGCTCGTCGCACACGATGAAACGCGGCTCGACCGCCAGGGCTCGGGCGATCCCGATCCGCTGCCTCTGGCCGCCGGAAAACTCGTGCGGATAGCGCCCAGCCATTTCAGGTTGCAGCCCTACCTGCCGAAGCAAGTCGGCCACCCGGTCGGCCCGCTCCCGGCGGCCCAAACTTGGAAAATGAATCTCCAGCGCTTCCCCGACGATCTCCAGAATGGAGTGGCGCGGATTGAGTGAGCCGAAGGGATCCTGAAAGATCATCTGCAACTGCCGGCGCAGTGGCCGGAACTCGCCCTCACTGAGTGGCAGAATGTCGCGGCCCTCGTAAAGGACTTCCCCCGAGGTTGCTGGGATCAGCTTCAGTAGGGTTTTGCCGATGGTGGATTTGCCCGAGCCGCTCTCGCCAACGAGCCCCACGGTTGTGCCTGCCTCAACGCTGAAACTCACGTCGTCCACGGCTTTGATGTCGTCCGTATGCCGGCGCAGAACGCCGGAGCGAACGGGGAAATAGGTCTTGAGGTTGCGGACTTCGAGGAGAGCCATGGAAGCGAGGGGAAGGATCCGCCAAACGAGCAGGGCGGAGGGGATTGGGATCGCGGCTTTGGGATCGGCTATTGGTGTGTGTGCTGGAGAAAGGCTGTCAGGGGGCTGGTCGGTGACGCGGCGAACGCCATTTCGCCGAGGCCCACCTCGTAGGCGGCGCGTCCCGCCTCGACCGCGTGGCGGAAAGCCCGTGCCATTCGGGCGGGGTCTGGGGCGATCGCGATGGCGGTGTTCACCAGCACGGCCGCAGCGCCCATTTCGAGCGCCTCGGCCGCCTGGCTGGGCGCGCCGATGCCGGCGTCCACGATCACCGGAATGCTACACTGCTCAAGGATGATTTCGATCTGGTCGCGCGTCCGGAGGCCCCGGTTGCTGCCGATGGGCGCGCCCAGGGGCATGACCGTAGCGGTGCCCACGTCCTCGAGGCGCCTTGCCAAAACGGGGTCTGCGTTGATGTAGGGCAAAACAATAAAGCCCTCTTTGACAAGGATCTCCGCAGCCTTCAGGGTCTCGATCGGGTCGGGCAGCAGGTAGCGCGGGTCCGGGTGGATCTCCAGTTTGACCCAGTCGGAAATTCCGGCAGCCCTTGCCAGGCGCGCTAGGCGGACCGCTTCCTCCGCGTTCATCGCGCCGCTGGTGTTGGGCAGCAGCAGGTACTTTTTGGGGTCGATGCATTCCAGAATATTGGCGAAAGGATCGTTCTTACCCGAGAGATCGACCCTGCGGAGGGCCACGGTCACAATCTGCGTCCCGCTGGCCTCGAGGGCTCCGGCCATCGCCTCGTTGGACGAAAACTTTCCAGTTCCAAGCAGCAGCCGGGACTGAAAAGTGCGTCCTGCGATGATCAACGGTTCGTTAGACAAATCCATGGTTTGGCGAATTTAGCAGAGGGCGGACCGTTTTCTACCGCAAATGCTCGGGGCCCGCCGGCTGGCGCGGGCTTTTGGGCTGGCGCCGGTGCGGACGGCCGTTTCCGCCCGCTATTCCAGAAGCTCGTACCAGGTAGAGCGCCGGCTCGGCTGGTAGCCGGCCTCCCGGATGAGCCGTTCGATTTCATCGGCCTGCAGGCGGTAGCTGGTGCCCGCCTTGGACACCACGTTCTCCTCCATCATCACCGAGCCAAAGTCGTTGGCGCCGTAGCTGAGGGCGAGCTGGCCGATCTTGGGCCCCTGGGTCACCCAGCTGCTCTGGAGGTTCTCGATGTTGTCCAGATAGATCCGGGAAAGAGCCTGCATGCGCAGGTACTCCGAGGAGCCGACCGGTTCCGCCTTAAGGACGGTGTTCTCCGGCTGGAAGGTCCAGCAGATGAAGGCGGTGAAACCACCCGTGCGGTCCTGCACCTCGCGCAGCCGCTCCAGGTGTTCCACCCGGTCCTCCACCGTTTCGACGTGGCCGAACATCATCGTCGCGCTCGATTTGAGCCCCATGGCGTGGGCCGCCTCCATGACCCCCAGCCACTCGTCGCTGTTGGCCTTGAGGGGGGCGATCCGGTTGCGCACCCGGTCAACCAAGATCTCGCCCCCGCCGCCTGGGATGGAGCCGAGACCGGCCTCCTTGAAGAGGCGCAGCACCTCGGCCACCGGCAGGCCAAACACCTGCGAAAAATGGTGGAACTCGGGCGGAGAGAAGCCGTGGATGTTGATCTGCGGAAACCGCTCCTTGATGAAGGAAAGCATCTCCAAATAGTGCGAGATGCCGAGCTTGGGATGGTGGCCGCCCTGCAAAAGCACCTGGACTCCGCCGATGGCGCTGAGCTCCTCGAGCTTTTCACCCAGCTGGTCGAGGCTGAGCACGTAGTGGTCCGCGTCCCGCTCCGTGCGGTAAAACGCGCAGAACTTGCAGTACACGTTGCACACGTTGGTGTAGTTGACGTTTCGGTCGACGATATAGGTGACCACCTGCTCGCCCCGGCCCCCGTAGGCCGCGGCCTTGGCAAGGTTGCGCCGATGGTTGGCGAGGCTCCCGAGCATCTGCAAGGGCAGCTTGTAGAGTTGCAAGGCCTCGGCTTGGGAGACCCGGGCTCCCGCCAGCACCTTGTCCACCAAGTCTCCGATGAGTTCCCCTCCAGGGGCGCCGACTGTGTTCATGCCCCAATATCTAGCCCTCTTTGCGCCGTGCGTCTACCCGCCGCTGGCCCCGCAAAGCTCCCTCACCGGTTGACCCCCCGCCCACGCCCCTCCATAGTAGGGGACTGAGGCGCGCCATGCTGTGGGGCGCCCGGCCAGACCGCCCAAGCTTTTCTATGTCCGACTCCCGCATCCGCAACTTTTGCATCATCGCACACATCGACCACGGAAAGACCACGCTTTCCGACCGGCTGCTGGAGTTCACCGGCACCATTGAAAAGCGGGAGTCGCAGGAGCAGCTGCTGGACGCGATGGATCTGGAGCGCGAGCGTGGAATCACCATCAAGGCGCATCCCATCGCGATGAACTACACGGCCAAGGACGGTCTGGAGTACAAGCTCAACCTGATGGACACCCCCGGGCACGTGGACTTCGCCTACGAAGTGTCGCGCTCCCTCGCCGCCTGCGAAGGCGCGATTCTGGTGGTGGACGCGGCCCAGGGCGTGGAGGCCCAGACGGTCGCCAACCTGCACCTGGCCAACAAACAGGGACTCACCATCGTGCCGGTGATCAACAAGATCGACCTACCCAACTCGGACCTTCCCACCGTGCGCAAGCAGTTGGAGGAGATCCTTTCAATCCCGGCGGACGAGGCGGTCCTCGCCAGCGCCAAGGCAGGGATCGGCATCGAAGACATTCTGGAAGCCGTGGTGACCCGCATGCCCGCGCCCCGCGGCATCCCCACCGACCGGCTCAGGGCCCTGGTGTTCGACTCGGCCTTCGACACCTACCGGGGCGTGGTCATCCACGTCCGGGTCGTGGACGGTTCGATTAAGCCGGGAGACGTGGTCAAGTTGATGGCCACCAACAGGCCTTACGAGGTCAAGGAGGTCGGCATCTTCCGCCCGACCAATCCCAAGTTTGTGGCCCTCCCGGAGCTGCCTGCGGGCTACGTCGGCTATGTAATCGCGAACATCAAGACGAGCACGGAGGTCAAGGTCGGCGACACGCTCACCAACTCCAGGCAGCCCGCAGATGCCCCGCTCCCGGGCTTCCAAGAGGTCCAGCCCATGGTGTTCAGCGGGATCTACCCGATCAACACCGCCGACTTCGAGCACCTCAAGATGGCCATGGGAAAGCTGCAGCTCAACGACGCCGCGTTCGTGTTCCAGGCCGAGAGCTCCGTCGCCCTCGGCTTCGGCTTCCGCTGCGGGTTTCTTGGGCTGCTCCACATGGAAATCATTCAGGAGCGGCTGCGGCGCGAGTTCAACATGGACATCATCGCCACGTACCCCTCGGTCATCTACGAGGTGCACAAGACCAACGGCGAAATCCTGAGCGTCGACAACCCCGAGCACCTGCCGGACATGAGCGTCATCGCCGAGATTCGCGAGCCCATGGTGCGGTGCTTCCTGATGATTCCCAACGAGAACATCTCCCCGATCATGCAGCTGATCATGGACAAGCGCGGCGAGGTCAAACACACCGAGTCTCTCGACACCCGGCGCGTCATGCTCACGACCGAACTGCCCCTCAACGAGATCCTCGTCGACTTCGTGGACAAGATCAAATCCATCACCCGCGGGTACGGCTCCATGGATTACGAGCACGCCGACCACCGACCCTCCAAGCTGGTGAAGCTCGACATTCTAGTCAACGGCGAGCCCGTGGACGCGTTTTCCAGCATCGTCCACCGGGACAAGGCGGAGAGCCGCGGCCGTGCGCTCGCGGCCAAGCTCAAAGAAGTCATCCCCACCCAAATGTTCACCGTCCCCATCCAGGCGGCCATCGGCGGAAAGGTTGTGGCGCGGGAGACCGTGTCGGCCCTGCGTAAGAACGTCACCGCGAAGTGCTACGGCGGCGACATCTCCCGCAAACGCAAGCTGCTCGAGAAGCAGAAAGAGGGTAAGAAGCGGATGAAGGCCATCGGCAAGGTGAACATCCCCCAGGAAGCATTCATTCAGGTTTTGAAGACCAACTAATTTATGCCCGCAAAAAACCAGCCCCCCAGTCCCGAACCCGTCAGCGCGGAGGACGCGCCCAAGCTTGCGTTGGAGGTGATGCACCGGGCGAAGTTTCCGATGCTCGCGACGGTTGACTCGAGCGAAGGCCAACCCCATCTGCGCCCCGTTTCGCCTGTTCTCACCGACGGCTTTATCGTCTATATCGCCAACCTGCGGGCGTACGGAAAAACCAACCAGATTGCGCTCAACCCGAAGGTGGAGCTCTGCTATCTGGACGAGGCCCACGACCAGGTCCGCATTACGGGTGTCGCCGAGATCCTGGCCGACCCGGATCTTCTGGAGACGATCTGGCGCGACAATCCCCTGCTTCGGAGGTACCTCGGCCAGTCCGACAATCCTTCGCTGATCATCTACAAGGTGCGCCCCACGCGGATCCGGTTCATGCGCGAGTGGGCCTTGCACTACCACGACATTCCCCTGCCCAAAGCCTAAGCGGCCCTTCGGCCACCGTCGTTCCGACAGCCTCCCTCACGTTTCCCGGGACCCATGCGCCGCCTTCCACCCCTCCTGCGTCGCGCCTGGTTTTCCCTCAACCAAGGCTTCCGCCAAAGGATCGCTCCGTTGGGAATCACTCCCGACCAGTTCACTATTTTACGCTGGCTGGCCGAGTCGGAAG
>CANJYI010000153.1 GCA_947478975.1 Chthoniobacteraceae bacterium | reverse complement strand
CCAGTGGCCGTGACTCTAAAGCTCGCGGTACCCCCCGAGATCACAGACTGACCCTCAGGCTGCACAGTGATCTGCGGGGCCGGTACCACCTGGACAACGGTCAATGTCGCTGAATCGCTCGTCACGCTTCTGGTCTTGAACGTTCCGCCGTCCAGTACGCTGCTGCTGACCACGACCCTGTAGCTGCCAGCATCCGAGGAGCTAGCCGTGCCGATCCAATAACTCGAGGCAGTCGCCCCCGGAATCGCAACCGTGTTCTTTTGCCACTGGTAGCCCAGCGCAGTCCCAGTCGCGCTCACGCTAAACATGGCGCTCTTGCCAGTTTCTCCCGCCACACCCACCGGCTGCGTGCTGATTGCCGGCGGATTACTCACCGTCAACGTCGCGAACCCGCTCGTAAGGCTGCCCGAACTGTTGCTCACCACGACGTCGTAATTGCCCGCATCCGTGGTCTTCACCGCGCTGATGCTGTAGCTTGCCGCGGTCCCACCCGAAAGTGGCGTGCCGTTTTTCCGCCACTGGTAGCCCAGTCCGCTGCCGCTCGCCGCCACGCTGAAGCTCACCGTGCCGCCAGCAAATTCGCCCCTCGACTGGGGCTGTCCGGTGATCGCAGGCGTTCCCGCAGCCGCGGCGGCCATCGCCGACACCACCGGCACCAGGACCTCCTTCAACGGACTCGAAGGAAAAAGACGCGTGCCCACCCGCGGCGCGACCGACAGATAATAGCGGTTTCCCTCCATTAAACCCGCTCCCACCGTCGTGCTGTTCAGCACAAAACCAGTCGCCGCGCCGGCAAGCGTGGTGGCCCTGGCATCCACCAACTCCACCCCGTTGGTCACAAGAATGTTATCGATGAAGAAACCGTAGTCCTTGGTGGTTCCCGCCGCGACAGGGCCGCCGTTGCCTTTCAGACTAAACCGCACCAAAACAGCCTTGCCACTGTAATCCCTCAGGCTGACCGCGTGCGGATTCCAGCCTGCGTCAAAAAGCGCGGAGTTCAGTCCCACCCCCGCTCGACTCCAGACGGCTGTCCAAGTCAGGCCGTCATCCGTACTCAGCTCTGCATTCAGAGTGGTCGTTGTTTCCGCAAACCGACCGGTCTCGGAAAACTGCAACACGCTGTCCGCGCCCGGCACCAAGCGCCTCCTCAATTGGAAAATCTGATCCGCAAACCCCGCGCTGTTCGTCCCTGGATGCGTCAAGTGAAACGCACTCGCCCCTGAACCTGCCACTTGGGACTGCACCACCGCGTAACCTGGAGCTGTCTCCGACAGGATCTGCACACTGGGACCTTCCGCCCCCTCCAACCACGCCGCAGCGCTGCCTCTGGCAACGGTCAATTCGTAGCTGTCCGCCTGCGCAATGCTGTTAAAGACGTACGACCCTCCCACCGTGGTCAAACTGCCACCGCCTGTAATCAAAAGCGCTTCGCCCAACACGGTCGGATCAAACGCCACCACATTGTACGCCAGCGTGCTCAGCTCACCGCCAATACGGATGCCAGTCACCTGCACGTTGTAGGTGACGTCCCCGGGTGCGGCCGCCAAAGCCACCGCCGGCTCCCACACCAACGTCTTTTCGCCCTGGACGCCGTCCGCCGGAGTGCTACTCGTGCTCGTAACGTTCA
The DNA here is from genome assembly GCA_947478975.1 of Chthoniobacteraceae bacterium. GTDB lineage: Bacteria > Verrucomicrobiota > Verrucomicrobiia > Chthoniobacterales > Chthoniobacteraceae > Chth-196. Next base: position 5,278 of record CANJYI010000153.1, on the reverse strand, counting down.
CCGGCAGTGGCAACCCTCCACGGCGCATACTCACGCTGGCTCCGCTAAAATCAGCCCCTGGGTACGAAACAGACCATCGCTTGGGCAGCAAATTGGCCGGCGTATAGCCCTGATTCGGCCACATGACAAACTGCACCGGTGCCGCGCTTTTGAATTCGCCCGTCACCCAAATCGCGTTTGCTGCTGAAAAACCGGTCTGCTCTGGCACGTCTCCAGTACCAATTTCAGCCTGCTTCGGGGAAAGCAACCAACGCCGGTGTCCGACATACCAGTTGGCGTCGCCATCATCCCGAATCTGGCCGTCAACTGCGGCCGGCCCATAGGCGCCCAAAGAGAGATTCGACTTGGCGCTGGCCTCCACTCCAGATGGCAGCTGGTTCAGGCCCGCCCACTCCGGATGCTCGCTTGCCGGGTAGTGACTCAGCCCGCGGTTTCTTGCAGCAATCAGGGCCGCCTCCTGCGCCTTGGTGCTTTTCTCAATATTGAGAGTGAGGTCTGCCGGCAGCCCAGCCAGTGCGCGGTAGAAGTTGACCCGCCGCAGGACATCATTTTTCAGCGCGACACTGGTGGTTCCAGGCGAAAGCCCAGCTACGTTTCCCGTCCATTGTGAGCGCGACTCAAAGTTCTCCGAGGCGCCGTACACCGAATGATAGAATGCCAGCACATCCCGCCGACTTGAGGAATCAACCGAGAAGTCCTTTGTAGCGTCGGCCACCCCTGCGCCCGGAGACCAGCCAAACCCTCCGCAACCCATTGAAATCCAAAGGCAAATGACCGCCACAACTACGGAAACGGGGCGGGATGCGGCGCGGCCGGGGAAGGCGGATGCGAGTTGGATAGTCATCAGGGGATCTGTTTGGGGAACACTCACAAGTCAGAATCGCGGGAGAAAGCCCGTGAAACGCCACTCTACCCGAGGATACAGAGCAACACTCGCGCCAATTGACGAGCAACCTCCACGCTTGGCGACACTGTATCCCCCCTTTTGCTTGCGCTCCTTGTTTGTTAGCCTGCACCCCATGCCAAACGAACCGCGTCTCCTCCCCCGGCCGGCCGCCGCGCTTCTTTCCCTCCTGCTACTTTCCCTTGCAGCGCCTGCACTCTCCGCAAGGCCCTCGCTCTCCGGCCTCCAGTTTCCTGTGGGTCAGCCCGCAGACCAACCCTCCGCCAAGGTCGCCATCGAAGAAGTTGTCCAAGGCGCCCAAAAGCGGGGCTTCCTAAGAATCGCCCTCCTCCCCCTCGCCGCGGCGAACGGCGTTCAAATCCGTTTTCTCAGGGCGGATCCTTCTGCCTTTTTGGAAATCACCGACACCCTCCGCTCCCTCACCAAGCTGGAGGCCCAAGAGTTCAATCGCATCGAAATATTCGCCCCGGGCGATCCCATTCCGCGTTTCGTAGCCGAACAGGCCTCCCCCAAGACCGACAGCTGGGTTTTTAAAAGGGCCAGGTTCCATTCCGGCGCCTCCACCATCGCCATACCCGAGTGCAGCCTCTCCCTGAGCGGCCCCTCCTCCGGGCAGTTCTCTGCCAAATCCATGCACCCGGAAGGCACCCCGGGACCGCCTGCTACTTTGCCCACGCTCGGAGACCTCCTGAAAATCTCCCCCTGAAAAAACCGGCAGTTATCCACAGATAAAAAAGAGGTCCACGGATGCTCCTTTAGGTCTCCTCTCATCTGTTGAATCTGTAACATCTGCGGATGTAGCTTTTCATCATGCGAACCCCCCTCCTCCTCACACTCCTGTGGCTGGCCGCCTGTACAGCCCATGCCGCCTCACCTTATCCCGCCCCCTCCCCGGAAACCCAGGCCAACCGCACCCTCCAAAAGTACTGGGAAGGACGCACCGAACAGGTGCATGCAGAAGGCTCGCTTGCAACCGTCGTGTCAGCCCCCCAGTGGAACGCCGGAAAAAACGAAACGCGCCGCCAGCTCTTCGAAATGCTCGGCCTCGCCCCGCTGCCTGCAAAGACGCCCCTCCAACCGGTGGTGACCGGCGTGCTCCAGGAGGAGGGCTACCGCGTCGAAAAACTTCACTTCCAGTCCCTGCCCGGCCTGTATGTGACCGCCAACCTGTACCTTCCTGAAGGCCCTCAAAAGCCGCTGCCCACGATCCTCTACGTGTGCGGCCACGCCGTCATGAAAAAGGACGGCGTAAGCCTCGGCAACAAGACCGGCTACCACCAGCACGGCGTCTGGTTTGCGCGGCACGGGTACGCCTGCCTGATTCTGGACACCCTGCAACTCGGCGAAATTGAGGGCCAACACCACGGCACCCACAACCTCGGCCGCTGGTGGTGGGTGGCGACGGGTTACACCCCCGCAGGCGTCGAGGCCTGGAACTGTATACGCGCCCTCGACTACCTGGAAACGAGGCCAGAGGTCGACGCCGCGCGCATCGGCGTCACCGGACGCAGCGGCGGCGGCGCGTATGCCTGGTGGATCGCTGCGCTCGACGAACGCATCGCAGCAGCGGCCCCCACCGCAGGCATCACCTCGCTGCGAAATCATGTCGTCGACGGCTGCATCGAAGGCCATTGCGACTGCATGTTCATGCTCAACAGTTACCGCTGGGACTTTGACCGCGTGGCGGCGCTCGTAGCGCCACGGCCCCTCCTCATTTGCAACACCGACAAGGACTCCATCTTTCCCGTCGAAGGCGTGTTTGAAATCTACACCAGCGTCCGCCGCCTCTACGCGCTCCTCGGCAAGGAGGGGAACATCGGCCTTCACATTGCCGAAGGCCCCCACAAGGATCTGCAACCCCTCAACACCGGCGCCTTCCACTGGTTTGAACGCCACCTCAAGGGCGCCGACCCCATGGCCACCACGGACGAGGCCGCAAAGAAAACGCTGCAACCCGAGCAGCTCCGCGTCTTCTCAGCGCTCCCCACGGATGAGCGCAACACCCGTATCGACACCGAGTTCGTCACGCTCGCTCCGCCCGCAGCCCTTCCAGACTCTGCAGCGCACTGGGCCGCGCAGCGGGTTGCAGCGCTCGCCGCCCTCAAAAAAAACTCCTTCGGGGCATGGCCCGCCGATGCTCCCGCCCCGAGCCTCACAAAGGTCGGCACACAGGAGTCCGACGGGGTCTCCCTTTCCGCCTATGACTTCGTCAGCCAGGAGCCGTTCCAACTGCGGCTCTACGTTGCGCACAGCGCCGCACTCCCGCCGGACCAACTGGAACTGACCGTCCTGCATGCGCTGGATCAAAGCGGTTGGGATTCCTTTTTGGCGGCGTACCAATCCCGCTTTTCCAAACTGTTCGAATCCGCCACCACTCCCCCGCCGGATGAAAAGGGGTTCAGTGCCGAGGCGAAGATGTTTTCCGCAAATAAGTGGGCCATGGCGTACATAGCACCCCGCGGCGTCGGCCCCCTGGCCTGGACCGGCTCCGACAAGGTCCAGACCCACCGGCTCAGGCGGTTCAACCTCCTCGGGGAAACCCTCCAGAGCGGACAGGTCTACGACATACGCCGCGCAGTGCAGGCCCTCCGTACCGTCGGCAAAAACGCGACCGCCAAAACATGGCTGGCCGCAGAGGGCGAGATGGGGATCAACGCGCTGTACGCCTCCTTGTTTGAAGACCGCATCGAACGCATCGACCTCTCCAAACCGCCGGTGAGCCACCGGGACGCCGCCCCCTATCCAAACGTGCTTCGCGTGCTGGATATTCCCCAGGCTGCGGCGCTGGCCAGCGAACACACGAAGGTGGTCCTTTATACCGATGCCCCGGAAAAGTGGAGCCACCTGACGGGCACCGCACAAAAACTCGGCTGGCCGAAAAACGTCCAGCTGCGCAGTCTGTCGGCCCCTTAAACCGAATCCTGGCGCCGCTTTCCTCCGGATAAAGTCCAGCGGCCAGTCGCCTCGGTTGGGTCGATTCCCTTGCCCAGGTCGTCATCTACGGCACATAACCTACTTTGGCCGTCTGTGAAAAATCCCCACCATGAAAACAAAGACCTTCCTCCTCACGCTTTCCTGCGCAGCCTTTTCTCTGTGCGCCTTCGCCTCCGACGCCAACGTCATTTCCCGAGGCAATTTGGACAACTCTCGGCAGAAGTTTGAGAAACAAAAAAACGGACACGTCGCCTTTCTGGGAGGCTCCATCACCGAAATGGAGGGCTACCGCCCGATGGTCTGCGAACTGCTCAAACAACGCTTCCCGGAAACCGAATTCAAGTTCACCGCCGCCGGCATTTCCTCCACCTGTTCCACCACCGGTGCGTTCCGCCTTGCAGACGACGTGCTCTCCCAGGGGCCCGTTGACATTCTCTTCGTCGAGTTTGCAGTCAATGACGACCAGGATGCGCGCCACACCCGCGATGAATGCATTCGCGGAATGGAAGGCATCCTCCGCCACCTCCGCTCCCACAATCCCCGCGCGGACATCGTCATGACCTTCTTCCTCAACGAAAACTCGATGAAGATGTACAACTCCGGCCAGGTTCCACTGCCGGTTGCGGCACACACCGAGGTGGCCGAGCGCTATCAAGTTTCCACCATCAACCTTGCAAAGACCGTCACCACCCGGATCGCGTCCGGGGAGTTTGACTGGAAGAAATTTGGCGGAGTCCACCCCGCTCCATTTGGCAACCGCATCGCCGCCGACATGATTGCCGACCTGTTTGAACGCAATTGGGCAGCGCCACCCCGCAATGCGCCGCAACCACATCCCCTCCCGGAAAAGCCCCTCGACGAAAGCAACTACTCCAAGGGCCGGTTTCTTCCCGCTTCCGCACTAAAACTGGGCGAGGGCTGGTCGGTGGGCATTCCTGACTGGCAAAAGCTCCCCGGGGGCAAGCGGGAACGGTTTACGAAAGTACCCGTGGTGTTGGCTACACAACCGGGCGCGGTGCTCACCTCGACGTTTGAAGGAAGTGCCATCGGGGCCTTTGTCATCGCCGGACCTGATGCCGGAATGGTCGAGGCCAGCATCGACGGTGCCGCCCCGGTGAAGATCAACCTCTATCACAGTTACAGCAAGGGACTCCACTACCCGCGCACCGTCCTGTTCGGCGACACGCTTTCCGCGGGAAGCCACACCCTGCGTCTTACGGTTTCGGAGGATAAGGATCCGGCCAGCTCAGGCCACGCCTTCCGCGCCCTGCATTTCGTCGTCAACGACGGTCGATAACCGGCCGCCGGATTATTCCTGAAGTCGCTTATTAAGAGCTTTATCCGCAGATGAGAAGAAGTTGGAAAGGAGATCCTCGGACTCCTTCTTTATCTGCGTTCATCTGTCTCATCTGCGGATGACTCTCTTCAGAACCCGATGGT
>CANJYI010000152.1 GCA_947478975.1 Chthoniobacteraceae bacterium | reverse complement strand
GGCGGAATCACCGTGCATCCCGACTGCATGGCGTGTGCGGCTCGCGCGTCAGCCAGAGGAAAGTGCAGGTATCGAGCAGGACATTCATATCGCCCCCCAAGCACGCAGCTCCTCTTCATTCATCGAGCGCAACGCTTCTTCTGGAATATGGCAGGGTTCGTCGATCATTTCCCCCACTTTTGGCCGTGGAGCGCGCTCCGCTTCGTCATAGGGAACCAGTTTTGCCACGGGCTTCCTGCCCCGAGAGATCACGATGGTCTCCCCTCGCTCCACTTCCTGCAAGAGGGAGGAAAGATGGGTTTTCGCTTCGTTTGTCGCTACGAACCTCATAACCCAAAGGTGCAAGGAAGGTTGCACCAGGTCAACCATGGCGGCCAGCAAGTCTACGTCCTCAAAGGCAACCCCGAATTGGCCGCCAGCCGATGGCGGGTCACTCCCGAGCTAAGATAGCCGGGACCGCAGGGTCAAAGTGGTGTGACCTCCTGCCTCTGGGCCGCTTTAGGGGGCAAGCCAATCTCCATCGCCTCAACCCAACCGTCACCGGTCAGTGCTTCTTCGACAACGTCCCGAAACCAGGTGACATCAACGCCTGAACCAGTCTGCGAGAAAGCAGGCGAACAACTGGTTCGTGAATGCGTTTCCGAAGCACGCCATCCGGTACCCAACTTGCGCACAACGTCTGTGCCGGCAAACATCAGCTCACCCCCCAAACTGAAAAGGGAAACCAACCATGATTAAACCCACCCTCCACCTCTTCACCGCCCTGATTCTCGCACCTCTGGCGGCTTTGAACGCCGCCGAGTTAAGGCTCCCTTCGATTTTCTCGAATCACATGGTGCTGCAATCCGCCGCGGCGGTGCCCGTGTGGGGCTGGGCGGATGCGGGCGAGCAGATCGTCGTGGAGTTCGCCGGCCAGACCAAAAGCACCGCCGCCAATGCGGGTGGCAAATGGACGCTGAAGCTCGATGCCCTCGAAGCCAGCGCGGATCCCCGCGAGATGGTTGTGCAATCGCCGAACCGGAACCGTAGCGTTAAGGTTGCGGATGTGATTGTCGGCGAGGTCTGGGCGGGCGGCGGGCAGTCCAACATGGAGTTCGACATGAAGGCTATCACGAGCGCGGGTGAGGAGATCGAGGCCTCAGCGAATCCGACGCTCCGGCAGTTTCATGTGTTGAAGAATCCTTCCTCCAGGACGCCGGCGGACGATGTGCAGGGCTTTTGGACGGTGGCGCGACCGGGCACCACGGAGGATTTTATCGCGGCGGGCTACTACTTTGCCAAAAGCATCCAGACTGAGCTCAAGACGCCCGTGGGCCTCATCAAAGTGTGTTGGGGAGGCTCAAAGGTGGAGCCTTGGATCAGTCCGGGATCGCTCGCCAGCGTTCCAGAAATGGCGGCCGGCGCGAAGAACATGGACGCGCTCAGCGAGCGCAACAAAGGCGCCTTCCGCGAGTGGCTGAAGCAAACGAACCGCGAGGATCGTCCTGCTGGCGATGTCGCGCCGTTCACCAGCGGGCCGGCGTCGAAAGACCACGGCTGGGTGGCGGTGAAGGACAGCGGGCCGGTGACGGATCCTTCCTTGCCAAAGTTCGGCGCATTTTGGTTTCGCAAGGAGGTCGCGCTGTCTGCACGGCAGAGCGGAGCGGCGCAGGTGTTGCAGTTCGGTCCTTCGGCGCAATTTGAGCAGGTGTACTGGAACGGCACGCTCATTGGCGGGCGCGACGTGGACAGCTTCACGGGCCTCACCAGCGTGCGGCATTACCTGATTCCGCCCACGCTCTTGAGGGAGGGCGTCAATCATTTGGCCGTGCGTATCTTCGCACCGGCCGAGCCGCCCGGGTTCAGTTGGTTTCCCAGCGTGGGTAGCACAAAAATGCCCGGTGGCTGGATGGCGAAGGCGGAGTATGAACTGCCGCCGCTCGAACCCTCCGCGAAGGAAGCGGTCCCGCCGCTCACCGGTCAGCACGTTCTGGCTGGCCGGCTGTTTCAGGGCATGGTGTATCCCATCCTGCCGTATGCCATTCGCGGAGTGCTCTGGTATCAGGGCGAGTCAAACACGGGGAACGCCAACCTCTACCGCACCGCGTTTCCTCTGCTGATTCAGGACTGGCGGAAGCACTGGGAGCAGGGCGATTTTCCATTCTACTACTGCCAACTGGCCAACTACCGCCCGAAGACGGACCAGCCCGGCGAGAGCATCTGGGCAGATCTGCGCGAAGCACAGGCGAAGACACTCTCCGTGCCCAACACCGGCATGGCCGTGCTCATCGACACCGGTGAGTCCGAGGACATCCATCCGCAAAGCAAGCAGGTGGCAGGTGAACGCCTCGCAAGGATCGCCCTCGCACAAACGTATGGACGCGATGTGATGCACTCGGGTCCAGTTTACGCGTCGATGAGGGTCGAGGGCGGCGCCATTCGGTTGTCATTTGACCACCTCGGCGAAGGACTCGTCGCTAAGGAAGTGCCCGTCACCTACGACGTAATGCGCAAGGCCGCTAAAACTGCTCCGCTGGTGCGCAACAGTCCACACAGCCAACTTGAGGGCTTCGCGATTTGTGGCGCGGACAGGAAATGGGTTTGGGCCGATGCGAAGATCGACGGCGACACCGTGCTCGTCTCCTCCGGCCAAGTCTCCGCGCCCGTCGCCGTGCGCTATGGTTGGTCGGATAATCCAACCTGCAATCTATTCAACGCCGCCGACCTGCCCGCTTCACCCTTCCGTACGGATGATTTCCCGACTGCCGTTGCGAGTTCTCAACCGCCGGTCAAGCCGTCAACAGCGGCAGCAAAAGACTCAAAGCCCAACATCCTCCTCATCCTCGCCGACGATATGGGCTGGGGTGATTTACGTTGCCATGGAAATGCCAAACTCTCCACGCCCTCGCTCGACAGGCTTAAAACACAGAGCGTCGCGTTCGAGCATTTCCACGTCAGCCCCATCTGCTCGCCGACGCGCGCTTCGTTGCTCACTGGGCGGCATCATGCGCGGCTCAATGTGATCAACACCTCGGACAGTCTCGAAGTGATGCATGGCGATGAAACCACTCTCGCCGAGGCGCTCAAGCCTGCGGGCTATGTCTCCGGCTGCTTTGGCAAGTGGCACAACGGCTCCAACCATCCCTCCACCGCGCAGGGCCAGGGCTTTGACGAGTTCTTTGGCTTCAGCGGCGGCTTCTTTCCCAACTACTTCGATGCACAGCTCGAGCACAACGGCGTCAGCACGCCCACGAAAGGATTCATCACGGATGTGCTCGCCAATGCGGCCATGAGCTTCATCGAACAAAACAAGGCGCGGCCCTTCTTTTGCTACGTACCGTTCAATGCCTGTCATTCGCCGATGCAGGCGCCTCAGGACTTGTTCGAGAAATATCGCACCCTGGGGTTCGAGCCCAAGGACGCGGCGGTTTACGCGATGGTTGAGAACCTCGACCGGAACGTCGGTCGAATCCTTCAAAAGCTCGATCAAACCGGCCTCGCCTCGAATACCATCGTCCTCTTCACGACCGACAACGGCCCCAACACCGCCCGTTACAACGGAGGCATGAGAGGCGGCAAAGGCAGTGTCTTCGAGGGCGGTCTACGGGTGCCGTGCTTCATCCGCTGGCCGGAAAAATTAAAGGCCGGCAGCCGCGTCCCCGAAATCACGCAGCATGTCGATGTCCTGCCCACGCTGCTCGAACTCGCCGCCGTGCCCTTGCCGAAACACCAACCCCTCGACGGACTCAGCCTCGTGCCGCTTCTGAAAGGCAATCCATCCTCATGGCCGCAGAGGACCCTGTTCGACCTCACCGGGCGCGGGGGCAAAGACGGAACACCAATCCCTGAATATCCCGGCACGGCGAGAACGGAAACGCATCGTTGGGTACACGATGGAAAGCAGGCCATGCTCTTCGACCTGCGTAATGATCCCGGCGAAAAGACCAACCTCGCCACGCAGCAGCCCGCACTCGCCGCCGAGATGGAAATGTCTTATCGAAAGTGGTTTCACGAAGTCACCGCGCCCAGTGGGGGTAAGGTCGCGCGTTTTCCCATCACCTTGACCGAAGGCACCGAACTGCCCATTGCCAATGCCGCCCGCATCGGCGGCGCGCAACTCTTTGGGAAAGGCTGGGACTACGATTGGGCCACCTTTCCCACGCCCGCCGCCGCGATGGCCTGGCGTCTTTCCGTGCCCGTGGCCGGACGCTACGAAGTTGGCGCGCTGCACACCGCCAAGACGACTGGCGGCGAAGTCCGCGTCACCTTCGGCGACACCGCTGCCCACAGCGTCGTCACCGCCGTCTATGATCCCCCGGAAATCCCGCGCCGCGATCTCATCCCGCGCTGGGAGGTGCCGGACAAAGTCTTCAAGCCTCTGGGCATGGGGACGATCTCCCTCCCTGCAGGATCGCACGACCTCCAAGTCACCGCTGCCCCCGGCGTCGAGATTCAAGCCGTGCGGTTGAAGCGATTGCACTGAGCACCAGCCATGGAACCCACGCGAGGTGAAGAGTAGCGCAAAGGAGAGGCATCATTTCATTCCTCGGTCAGGACCAGGAGTGCGGTGATTGAATTACCAAAGTACGGATATCCCGTACCGTGGGTCGCTCCAGCGAATATCGTTGGTAAGGGCGGTGAGTTTTTCCGCCCTGCACTGGGATATGAGCAGTCGGTCAAACGGATCAGTGTGGACGGCAGCAAGATCTACAACTCCACAAGCATGTTGGAAAACCACGGAAAGAATATTGAATCCGGACGATTTCAATTTGTCCTCGAACGAATCGTGAAAGCCGATGGGAACCGGCAGTTTTCCGATGGATGCTTTGATCGCTATTTCCCAAATGCTGACAACGCTTACAAAGGCTTCCGTCTCGCTATCTTCGATGATTTGAGCCGCTTTTTCGGATAGATCTGAGTCATCCCTCAGAAACCAAATTAGCGCACAGGTATCGAGGAGAACTTTCATCGGTACTCGGCAAAAATTTCTAAAGGTTCGTCAAAGTCGGCGGGGACAGGCGGAATCTCCGATTTCATCATACCGCGTTTCCTCGCGGGTCTTTCGGACTGGCAGGCGCGAAGTTCAGCCATTTTTTGGCCGTTTCGCGTAATGATAAAAACTTCACCTGCGGCAGCCTGCCGGAGCAACTCTGAGAAGCGGGATTTGGCCTCGTATGCGGCGATGACTTTCATCATGGACAGGGTATCACGACCGGTCAGACCGGTCAATTTGCTTTGCAAGGCGGCGGGCGGCCCGTCATCGATTCGGAAAAACGGACCGGGTCACCTCTCCGGCGGGGCTCGACCTGTGCGCGGATGCGCTCTCCATGCAACTGACGGTCAGGACCACTGATAAGATGTTCTCCAACCTCTGCAAGCTCCCTGCTGATGCCTGAGTTTTCCCGATTCTACCGGATTGTAGTTCATGCGTATTTCGGGGACCGATCGCCTGTCCCAAGTGCAGCCGCCGGTTGCCAGGGTCGGCAGTTCATGGAACTGCCAGGGAATGGATCTTTCACCAGAGACGCGAAGCTCCCAGCAAACCCAATTGGGTATCGGGCGAAATCACCGTGCATCCCGACTGCATGGCGTGGGCGGCGATCAGACGGTCGAAAGGATCGCGGTGCACGTCTGGAAGTTTGCCCGAGCGATAGATGAGCAATTCGTCCAGAGGCAGGTCTTTGACTTGGAAAAAGGCGCGGCGGGATGGTATCTACTTTTCCGGAGGCTGGGGAAACGTGAGCTTTCCCGCGCGATGTTTCACCACCTTTGTCATCGGCCTGATCGTCGCTTCGACTTGGCTGGCGATGCAATAAGCGTGCGAGCTGCGGGGCGGGCTAAAAGGGAATTCGTGTGAAACTGGAAATGATCGAGCCGTTTTGCTCATCGTCTCGCCGATAAGCAGGCGCATGACCGGGTCGCCGGTTAGCGCTTCGGTACGCTTTTTTAAACTCAGGAGGCCAAACGGCCCGACTTTGCAGGGGCTGTCAGGTGCGAGACTTTCCTGCGGCGCGACTTCCCGGCGAAGGGCGCTCTTCCCCATGGCCTTGAGGGTGGTCTTCCGCTGCGCAGCCAGCGTCTTTGCTGCGATCAACAGTTTGTCCGGCAATTCAAGCGTGGTCTTCATGGGATGGGCGGCGGTGGGAGGGCGCTCGATGGAAAGGCTCGTTCTGGCGGGCGCTCTGGTCCACATGGTTTCAGCCGGATGCGGTCTACTCCCCAAGCTAAGATAATCAATACGGGTGGATTAAAGTGGTACGACCTCTCACCTCTTGGCCGCTTTATGAAGCAAGCCAATCTCCATCGCCTCAACCCAACCGTCACCGGTCAGCGCTTCTTCGACAACGTCCCGAAACCACGTGACATCAACGCCTGAACCAGTCTCCGAAGAAGCCGGAGAACCACTGATTCGTGAATGCGTTTCCCGAGCTCGCCCGCGGGCCCGGCTCACGCGCAACGTCCGTGCCGGCAAACATTGGGTCGCCATCCAAACCGGAAAGGGAAAATAATCATGATCGCCCCCACCCTCATCCTCATCACCGCCTTGCTGCTCGCGCCGACGGCCTTGTTTGCGCAAACCAAGCCCGAGGTCGCGAACGCCAGCAAGTCCGCCAAACGTGCCTGGGAATCCGCCCCGGCGGAGAAGAAGACGTTCTGGCAGCAGCAGCGCGACGCCTTGATCCACGTCAACTTCTCCGATGACACGAATCGGCAGATTGTCATCGCCCGCGGTTCGTCAGAGCCGGACGCGTATCACGCGCATCCGACGACGGCGCTGCTGGCGGACGACAAGACCATGTTCTGCGTCTGGAACCTGGGCCACGGCGGACACGCGGGGCCGATGGCGCGAAGTGACGACGCCGGGTTGACTTGGACGCGCATGGATGACGCGTTGCCGCCGAACTACGTCAATTTCAAGAACTGCCCCAGCCTCTACCGCCTCACCGATCCGCAGGGCAAGGAGCGTCTTTGGATCTTTGC
>CANJYI010000151.1 GCA_947478975.1 Chthoniobacteraceae bacterium | reverse complement strand
GCGAACTGGTTGGCGCCCGTGAGCCAGAAAGTGCTGCCTTGATGTCCGGCGTTTACAAAGCGGTGGGTCAACCCCTGCAGGACGGTGAAATCGGCCTTGTGACGCGCCAGGGGTTCCAACCCCTTTGGGATTTCGTAATCGGCTCCCGGTTGTTTCGGATCCGGGAACCAGGTCTCCGTGGTGAGCCCCCAGCCCAGGCCCATGAAAATGAGGCGCTTCGGATTGGTCGCCGCCTTGGCGGCGGAGGCAAACCGGCGGAAGCCGAGGGATTCCAGGAAAGGGAGGGCGATCAGCGAGCTGCCGGAGCGCAGGAAATGACGGCGGGAGAGGTTGGTGTTCATGGGGAGTTTATTTGATTTGGAAGGCTTGGCTTTGGACGAGGGCGTGGAGGAATTCCCGCAGGCCGAAGTTCTGTTTTTGGGCCCGCTGCACGATGGATTCGACGAGGTCTTCGTCGCTAAAGCCGCATTGGCGACCGAGGCCGTATTCGACCAAAGAAGAGGCGATGCCCCGGGCAAAGGCGTCGCTCCGGCTGGCAACCACGTCCCGCATTTGGTGGAAATCGCGGAAGGCCGGCCCGCGGTGGAAGGTGCCTGCGGGATCGATGACCCAGGTCTTTTTTGCGTTTGGCAAAGGCTTTCCGTCGTTGTCGCGGGCCTGAAAGGAGTCCTCCGTCCGCCAAAGGCCCGCGGCATCGAAGTTCTCGAGACCGAACCCGATCGGATCAATCTTGCGATGACAGCTGGCGCACTGGGCGTCCTCCTGGTGCGCCGAAACGCGCTCGCGAGTGGTGAGAACCTTGCCCGCCAGTCGGGTGAGGGCCGGCACGTTGGCCGGGGCTGGTGGGGGCGGTTCGTTGAGAACCTTCCGGAGCACCCACGCGCCGCGCTCCACGGGACTGGTGTGTTCGCCGTTGCTGCCCATCGCCAGAACGGCCGCCATTCCCAACAAGCCGCCCCGGGGCGAAGCCGTCGGAAGAGCGACTTTTCGGAAGTCGTCCCCGTGAACGCCCTCGATGCCATAGTAGTTGGCGAGCACGCCGTTGATCACCACATAGTCGGCCTTCAGGAGATCCCGGACACTGGCGTTTTCCCTGAGGAGGTAGGCCACTGTTTCGTAGACCTCCTGCCGGGCCGCCCACTTCGTGCCAAAATCGAACTTCGGATGAAGCTCGGCACTAAACTGGAAGAAATCAAGACGGTCCATATTCAGCCACTGGCGGCTGAAGGCTTTCACAAACTCCATGGACCGTTGGTCATTGATCAGCCTGTCCGTCTGCTGGGCAAGTACGGCGGGCTGTAGCAACTCGCCCCCGTCTCCGAGTGCGCGAAGGGTGGCGTCAGGCGGCGCTCCCCACAGGAAATAGGACAGCCGTGTGGCGATCTCATTTCCCTGCAGTTTTCTCCGTCCTTCCGCCGGTGAAGGCTCGGCGCGGTAGAGAAACTTGGGTGAGGCGAGCACCACAGACAGGGTCTCCTTGAGCGCCACGCTGTGTCTGGTTCCGTCAGCGCGGGACTCTTCGTACAGGCGGACAAGCCGGTCTAGATAGCCGTCCGTGGGTTTGCTCCCGCGGAACGCCTCGAGTGCAAAGCGCTCCAAGGCGGCCCGCAACTCGGGGACCTTCGGAGCCGGCGTCTTGTCATCGAGGGCAATGCTCAGCGCCCGGATTCCCGGCGGGGTTTCCGCCTCGGTTTCGGGGATGCGTTCGATTTCAATCCAGTCCACCCAAATCGCAAAGTCCGGGGCGACGCCGTTCAGCTTTTTGCCCTGATCCAGCTTCTGTTTGATTTGCTCGTTGGTGTCCGCCGTCCCCTTTTCCCGGACGTACAACCGGTAGGCGTTCTGGTCCCTGTGCAACCAGGTTCGGTGGAATGGAATCTCGATCACCGACGGGGATTCCAACGTGCCGGTGACCTCGTGGACGCTCGTGACGGGGCGGCTCCGGCCCTTGAACCCAAAGTCCAAAAAACGGCGTTCCGGGGTGGCCTGGGGAGTCACCCCCGCCCGGACGCGAATCACGTAGTCGCCCGGGGGAAAGTCTCCGGGGATGCTCACAAAGAGGGCCGAGTTGGATCCTCCGTCCTGATCCTGGATGGTCAAATAAGCGCCGGTGTCCAAAGCCGGTTGCTCCAGGTAGCGCATCTGGTACGCAAACGTGGAGGGCCCCCGGGAAAAGGCGCGGTTGGCCTGGTCTGTGTTGTTTTCTGTCGTGGTAAACCCGAACTCCTCCGGCGCCGGCGCCCCGGGGATGTTTTTCCAAGAGCGGCGGAAGACGCTGTCGTTTTTGGAGTTCTTTCGCAGTTCCGCCACAATCTCGGCGTTTTCGGGTTTGCCGGCAGCTTCCTCCACGGCCTTCACCCAGCGGGAGGCCCGCTCGTGTTTCTCCAGTTCGGTGTCGATGGTCTCCTTGAACTTCTGGTTGGTCTCTTCCACCTCGTAGCGGAACTTTTTCTGCACACCGGCGGCCGCACGGACCGCAAAAGCCTCCTCCAGAGCTTTCATGGCAATCGACTCGTATTGTTCGACCTGGTTGCCTGACATGAAGAGACCGGTCCCGACCGTGTCAAAACGCGCGGCATCGGTGTCCGAAGGGAGTTCGCTCACATCCACATCCGCGCCCAGCAGCACCCGGAGCGTGTTTTTGTATTCCCTCTGGTTGAGGCGCCGCATGGCGATGTTTCCATTCTGGTCGCTCAGCGTGCGTCTGGCGGCCACGATGACATTGGCAAGATCATCCAGAAAATCGGCCTTTTCGCGCTTTTCGGGCTGCTTTTCCTTTTCGGGCGGCATCTCGCCCGAGTTAAGGGCATCGAGTATTTTCTGCCAGCGCTCGGCCGTGTGAAGGTCGTTCACGGCTAGGGAAAGGTCATCCACCCGGAACTTGCCCTTTTGTTTTTCTGCTCCGTGACAGCCTTCGCAGTTCTCTTTGAGCAAGGCCCGGTGGCGTTCGTGCATCACGTCCACCGGTTTGACCCCCGCCGCGTGCAAGCTCCCTGGGGCTAGTAAAAGCAGGGTAAGGAGGGAAGATAGGGGCTTCATGGAGGGTAAGGGGGGAAGGGACCAATAAAACGCGGGTTCCTAACGGAGGGGCACATTGCAGACGAGCGCCACTTGGATGTCGTCCAAGAACTGGCCTGGAAACTCACTCACCTTGCCTCCGTCAACCTGCCTTCTTTCACGGCCGGCGCGTGCGTCCACAAACTGAAAGGAGAGCAGCAGGAACTTTGCCCCGGGCGGTATACGCAACTCCACTCGCGCCCTTTCCCACCCAGTGCCATTCGGAGGCATCTTGAAGCTTCGCTGGGCAGCGGCGGGGATGAACGCGTCGCCCGCTCCTTCAGTGTTCCTTAAGATGCCGTCGGAACCTTTCTGTTTACCGCCCCAAAAGTCTTCCGTGGGCGGTGCGTCCAAGGCATTCACACACAAGTTGAAGGAATACTCCGCGGGGGCTGGGACCGGTACTCCCCGGAAGGAGGCCTCGACCGTGACCATGGCCTTTCCGTCCTTCAGATCTGCGTCGTATCCACGCAGGTCGAGAATCCTGTAAAGATCCCCGGAGTAACCCGTCTGCGAGGGTTTTCCCTCATAGTCCGCCCGTAAAAACCGGAGCATTTTCCTGCCAGTCTTTGGACCCACTCCCTGCTGCGCCCCGACGACCTCCGAAAAATCGCCACTCCAAGATCCGGGTGTTTTCGGCATCCCCTTCGCGACGGGAGGATTTCCTTCCTCAAAGCCTTCCTGCAAAAGCGAAATAACCTTCCCTCCGCCGGTGGTCACAAATGCGAAAAGCATGGAAGCGCTAAACAGGCCCACCGCCGCTGGAATCCAGGTTCTCCAAAGAGAGAAACGTCCCCGCGGTCCGGGTGCCGGCGCCCCGTGAGTGTCCGGTTCCCAGGGCCAGAAAATCTCCCTTTCTGCTCCCATTTCCGACAAGCGGGTCTCCACGGTGGACAGGGTTCGGAGCATTGCCCGAGCCTCCGCACTTTCCCTGAGCAATTTCTGGAGCTCCACGAAGTCCGCTTCTGAAATGCCCCCGCTCAAATAGCCGTGTAACAGGCTGAGTTCCGCTGTTGTGATCATACTGGGACCTCCTCTCCAAGCGCCTTTTCCATGCATGCGCACAGCTCCTGGCGGATTCTTGCAATCAGCTGGTAAAGCGACCCTTCCGTGCGTCCCAACTGCGCCGCCAAGTCCTTCATAGAGACTCCGGGGCCGTAGGCTGCCAGCGCCAGCTTCCTGCGTTCCTCCGGCAGCTTGGCCACACAACCGTCCAAGGCATCCAGTTGCCGGTGCCTGAGCGGCATTTCCTGCGCGCCTTCTTCCACGAGTTTCGCGATGACATCCTCGTCCAACACCAGGCGCCCGCGGGCCACCCGCCGCCGCGCCATCAGCACTTCGTACCGCGCAATCATCGCCACCCAGGCTCCGAATTTCGCTGGGTCGTTCAAGGTCGGAAATTTCTGCCAGGCCACGACGCTCACCGACTGCATCACTTCATCCACCTCCGAACTCCTCGGGACACAGGACCGGATCAATGCCCGGAGCGCCTGCTCCTGCTGGGTCCAAAGCCTGAGAAACCCGGTATTGAGGTCAATTTGGTTCGGATGGGGGTTGGGAACGTTCATGACGCAGGAAACTGCGGGATCCACCAGTAAGCTGCCGCGGCCCGGTTGATTTAACGAAATTTCTTTCGCCTGGCAGGGCCGAATCTGCGCGCGAGTGAAGATCCCTGCACGATTGACGAACCCCAGACCTTGGTTTGATGCCTTCCGGAAGGCGCCTTGTTGTCGGCAGGCTGCACCGGGGTGCTATCGGTTGGGGCTTTCCAGTTCCCGGGCCATGCCCAGCAGCGCGTCCATGAGTTTGACCGAGGCCTGCGGCTCCAAATAATTGGTTCCCGGCCAGGTTTCGTACCCGCCCAGTTCAAAATGCCGGGGCGTGGGCAGGTAGCCGTAGTAGCCATTGGCCAGCTCCACCATGAACGAGTGCTTGAAAGGGCTCCGTTTCTTAAACTCCAGACCCGTCTCGGCAAAGGTCTCGCATGGGGAGGTGCCGATGGCGATATCCCCGATACGCACCACCTGGGCTGGCGCCTTGGTCTCGGCGCTGGCCTGCGCCAGCCGCTGGACCCGTCCCGAGTACACTGCGGGCAGAGAGTTTTTGTCTCCGGCTGCCTGCGTCTTTTGCTCAGTCTCCTGAGCCCAAGCCAGCAGTGGCGCCTCCACGCTCCTCCAGCGGATCGGCAGTTCCTGCATCCGGGCGGCAAGGGGCGCCTCTGTCTTCCATTCCACCGCCGCTAGGGCGGCTTGCACCTTCCCGGCAAGGTCCTCTGCCACCTTGCGGATCTGTTCATAGGAAGGCAGCCCTTTGCGGGGCGCGAGGAAGTTGATGTTGTTGACGTCCCCGCTGGTGCCGTTGGCCATCAGCGCCACAAACGGCGGATCTTGCTCGGGGGCTGACTGGAGGCGCTTGAGCGTCTCACAGTAGACTCCAAAGTAGTCGGCGGAAATCTGTCCCGCCCCCACGCCCCCGACGTAATGCAGGGAGTAGGCGGAAAAAATGGAAATCAAGTGCCCGCCTGGCTCCCGTACTGCAATGAAGGAAACGGCCGGATCGGTCGGTCCTGCAGGCTCCAGAAGATCCGGGCTGCCCCCGGGAGGATTCATCTTCACACGGTCTACCTTTCCAAATGGACTTGAAGGCACCGTGCCTTCCCTCATGAACCAGCGGCGGTTGAATACGTGCTCGGGAACGTCCACCGAGCCGAAGCCTATCTCTGCGGGCCGCCGGGCCGAGATCGCGCGCCTGACGCCGTCTGAAATCCGGCGTGCCACAAACCGCTGGTAGTCCGTGAGCGGTTGGTCGGACTGGTAGCCCCGCACCCGTTCGCCCAAGGCATTGACCGCGGAATGGGTGTGGGTGGCCGAAAGGAGCACATGGCTCGGTGGGATGCCTGTCGCCTCCTCGATGAGGCGCTTGGCTTCCACACAAAGGCTGCGGTGCATCCCCAGCAGGTCGCACACCACGAGTGCCACCAGCGACTTGCCGTCGTCGAGCACGAGGCAACGTGCGTGCAACTCGTCGTGAATGTCGGTGCAGGGGACCGGCACAAAACCTCCGACAATATCTCCTCCAATTTCTGGGGTGATATTGCTCGTCGCCGCGCCAGCGTGCAGTCCACCTGCGCTCCTCCGAGGTTCCGCTGCACGCAGGTTGCTGGCTGTGCTCAGACAGATTAGGAACAGGAGGGGGAGGCCGTATTTCATTTTGTGATGGGGGGAGAACCGGATGTTCCGCGGCCTTTGGCCGAAGGTGGTTGGGTTGAGTATTCAGGCCGCGGGCTCTCTGTTGCCAGACTCTTTACCGGCATTTGCAAGCCGGCAAGGTTGCACGGCACCCAGTGCACCTTTGCCCGACCTCTTGTTCGCTTGGGCGCGTTGACCGGCTATTAAATCCAAGTTCTGGAAGGGAAACTCGCCGGCTTTCTGAAAAGACCAATAAGCAGCTCATTCAGATCTATATCCGCATATGACACAGGTTTGACAGATGAGAAGAAACCGTAAAAATATCCTCGGCCACCTCTTCCATCTGTGAACATCTTTTTCATTTGCGGCTCACTGCCCGTTCCCTGAGGAGGCAGCGAGAAGTTATCCACCTTGAAAACGCCCTAAATTCGGAAAGCCTCTCCATTTTTGCATTTGAACCGACCTATGACAACAACCCCCACCCAGCCCCCAGTACCAGAGGTCTCCCGCCGCGCGTTTTTGCAGGCGCTCAGCCTCGCCGCCCTTCCCCTGCAGTCGGTTTCCGCAGCGGAGCCGGTGCTTGAGATTCTCGACACCCACCAGCACCTCTGGGACACGCGGACACAGCAACTTCCCTGGCTGGCTGGAGCCCCGGAGATTCTTCGCCGGAACTATCTGCCGGCGGACTACGCGGCGGCAACCGAGGGGCTTCCCGTGCGCGCCCTCT